>JANJTG010000211.1 GCA_024711265.1 Bdellovibrio sp.
TGACCTGCAGATTTTTATCTACGAACACACAATCGATCGGGAACTTCATAAAGAACGTATGAATACTATTACAACGATGAATCCATAAAGCCTCTTCCATCGGCAAAAATGAACGGCCCAAAAGCCCCTTACCTCGGGACCAAAATGTTCGAGCCACTTCTAACTGTGGAATCAAAGTTTGGTTTGTCGTTTTGTTCATCAACGCTGCCATCATTCTTTACTTCCCGTACATAAACGAAACTGCGACCGGTCCAAAAACTATGAGGAACACCGCAGGTAAAATAAATATCATCAAAGGAATCAAGATCGCCTGTGAAGCCCGTGCACCGGCTTTTTCCGCGCGCACAAAACGCTCAAGACGCATTTGCACCGATTGATCCTTCAGGACCTGAGCGATACTCGCTCCCGTTGTTTCCGCATCCACTAACACCGCCACAAAACTTGTGATCTCGTTCATATCCAAACGAGCCGCCATGTCTTTCAGGGCCTGCGTCTTCGATGCGCCGATTTTAATATCTTTAAGAACTGTTCCGAACTCGTCCGCCAAAACGCTTTCGCCGCCTTGAGCTTTATCCACGATCTTTTGAATTGCCGAGAAAAAGTCCAACCCGGCCTCCACGGATAAAGCCAAAAGATCGATAAAAAACGGCAGATCCGAACGCACAGACAGTTCGCGACGTTTTTTCTCTCCTTTAGCGTGAATTTGCGGAAGATAAAAGCCAATCAAACCCATTCCCAGAACCATGACGGGCGAAAGCCCCAACTGCAAAGAGAAGTTCATGATCAGCAAAAAGATCGGGAACATCACTCCCCATAAAAGTTGCAATCCGATGAACTCATCTTCATTCAACTCCGCCGACAGTCCCGAGGTGAGAATATACTTTTTGACTCTCTTACGATAACCCTCGCTGCGAATTTTCATGGCGTGCTGCAAGGTGAATTGATGCACCAACGGACGCGAGAAATTGATGACGGCATTTTTTGATTTTACCGGCTCATCGTTATTCGCCCACGAAAGTTGTTGTTTATCCGTGTTGCTGGCGAAGATTGAGCTGACAAAAAGGAAGACCGCCACTCCCGCGAGCAGCAGACCTAGAATGAGCATTAATTCTGCACTTCCCATTTTTGCCTCTTTGTGTTCAAGTATCCCCATGACACCACTTGTTCTGGCATCCGAGTCTCCACGCCGTCGTGAGCTTCTTAAAGAAGCCGGTTTTAACTTTGACGTGGTTCCAGTTAAAGTATCGGAAATTCCTAACAAAAACCTGAATGTAAACGCTCAGATTTTAGATATCGCCCAACGTAAAGCCCGAGCAGCCTTTGACCAACTTAAGTCTAGCAGAACTGGCCCCTTCCGCGTGCTTTCCGCAGATACCGAGGTCATCTTTGGCGGGGGACCCCTGGGAAAACCCCAGAATCGTGAGGATGCCTATCGAATTTTACGACTCTTGTCGGGAAATTTTCATGAGGTGAAGACTGCGGTCTGCATTATCGACAGCACCACCCATAAAGAGGTGTCTCAGATTGAGACAACTCAGATCCACTTTAAAAAGTTGAGCGATGAAGAAATCTGGACCTACATAGACACCGGCGAGCCCATGGACAAAGCCGGAGCGTATGGCATCCAAGGTTTGGGACGCCAGTTTGTCGATCACTTCGAAGGTCCCTATGACAATGTCGTGGGTCTGCCGATCGCCGTGGTCCGAAAGCTCTTGGCTGAACTGCCCTAGTTCTTGAAAATTCTACTGTCCATTTTGTTGTCACTCGCGAACCTTTAGGTATTCGCGACCAATCTCGGGTAAAGTGCCTTCGTCTAAAGAACCCCCGGAGGTTTCCCAGTGAAAAGTTCTTTGTTAGCCGCCGCTTCTGTTTTTAGTTTAATTTCAACGCTCTCGTATGCCCAGAGCGAGGAAATCTCTTTGCCTCCCACCGAACAAGAGCTTATCGAAAGACAAACCGAACTGGGCGCCCGTCGCGCCAAAGAGACAATGAATCAATGGGGACTTTTTGATATCTTTAAGCCACGCAATCAGTGCAAATACGCCATTCAAGTTCCCGACTCCGTCACACGAGGCACCATCGCTCTGACCTTTGACGACGGGCCAAACTCCGTAACAACACCGAAGATTCTCGATGTTCTTAAAGCTCACAATGCCAAAGCCACGTTCTTTGTTTTAGGCGGAAAAATTAAAGGCCACGAAGCCCTGCTGCAACGAATTGTGGATGAGGGTCACCATCTTGGAAATCACTCTTACAGCCATCCCAACTTTCATGATCTCGGTTCTTCAAAAACAGAGAACGAAGTTGAAAGTACTGATAAATTGCTTCGACAATTCGCGCTCCCGACTTATTTCCGTTATCCCTATGGGAACTCAACATGCAATGCCAACGACCTGATCAGCTCTTTGGGCTACCACATTGTCGGCTGGGACATTGATACTTGTGACTGGGCCTATGCTGACGGCAAAGTGAGTGATAAAGAAAATCTGACTTGTATGGCGCCTGAAAGTTTGCGCAACGATTATGCGGGATATGTCCTGCGTGAAGTTCAAAAGACTCAAGGCGGTGTTCTGCTTATGCATGACATCCATCAAAACACCGCCGATAGCTTGGATCGACTTTTAACCTTGTTGGAAGAAGCGAACTACCGTTTTGTCGCTCTTGACGATCTGAATATCTTCCCGCGCCTTAACAAAAAATAGGTTTTTCCATGGACCTAAAAACCATTGTTCAAAATTGTGCTCCCGCCCGGGTTCTGGCCGTTTCCAAACTGCAGCCCGAACATAAAATCCGTGAACTCTATCAAGAAGGCCAACGGCTTTTTGGAGAAAACTACGTCCAAGAGGCCCTGGAGAAGCAAGACCATCTTCAAGATCTTTCTGATATCCAGTGGCATCTGATCGGCCACCTTCAAAAGAATAAAGCAAAATTTGTTGTTGGCCGTTTTGCCCTAATTCACTCGGTCGACTCGACCGATCTGGCTGAAGCCCTCAGCCGGCATTGCGGCCTTAAAGGCGTCGAGCAAAACATCCTTATTCAAGTGAACTTGGCGGCAGAGGAAAGCAAAGGTGGTTTCGACAAAGACGGTCTTATCAAAGCCTGGCCTCAACTGACGAAACTCCCGCATCTTCATATTTGGGGTTTAATGACGATGCCACCATTAACCGAAGAGGGGCATGAAGTGCGTCTGTACTTTCGGGAACTCCGCGAACTGCGCGACAGACTTCGCTCCGACATCAATGTGGCCCATCACCCACTGACTGAGTTGTCAATGGGCACGAGCCATGATTTCAAAGTTGCGATCGAAGAGGGCGCAACCATTGTGCGTCTTGGGACTATTTTATTTGGCGAACGCCCTGTCAAAAGGTAGGATATTCTTAGGCGCAGAAAATGACAATAAAACCGAACTGTGTCCTGGAGTAACATGAACCCATTGTTGAAAACGCAGAAAATCGGATTTTTGGGTGCCGGGAATATGGCTCAAGCCATGATCAAAGGCCTTCTTGAAGGAGGCATTCCCTCAAAAAACATCTTCGCAACCAATCGCTCTCAAGGAAAACTACAAAAACTTGCTGAAACCTTTGCGATTCGCCCCCTTTCCAGTAATGAGGAGCTGATCGACACCTGTGACATCATTATTTTGGCGGTAAAACCCCAAGATCTTCTCACGGCCTTAGAGCCCGTGACCCGTGCTTTTGATGAAAATAAAATTGTTATCAGCATCGCAGCCGGGATTCGCATGGAAAAGTTAGAACGCTTTATCCAAGGCGCGCGCCTGGCTCGCGTCATGCCGAATACGCCGTCATTGATTTGCCGTGGAGTCATTGGTTATCTCCTAAACGACGATGACGATGATGCCCTTGAAAGCACCGTAGAAGATCTTTTCGCTCCGTTGGGGCGAGTGATCAAAGTCAGCGATGAGGATCAATTTGAGGCTTTGATGGTGTCCTGCTCTAGCGGCACCGGTTTCGTTTTTGAAATGATGATGTATTGGCAAGACTGGATCGAAGAGCACGGCTTTTCTTCTGAAGAAGCTCGCCTGATGACCATCGAAACTTTCGTCGGCGCCTCGTTGTTGGCGGCTCAAGCCCGCGAGGGCGTTGAGGACCTTCAAGCGCGGGTCAGTTCTAAAAAGGGCGTCACCGCAGCTGGACTTCAGTCCATGAGAGAGCTTGAAATCGAACGGGCACTTCGCATTAGCTTTGAAAAAGCGGCGATGAGAAACAAAGAAATGGCCCGGGAAATCAAATAGTCTTGCGCTGACACAGACTCGGCCTTTATCCTTATAAGGACGGTTTGTCTTATTGTTTGATTCAAAATTGTTCAAGGAGGA
>JANJTG010000481.1 GCA_024711265.1 Bdellovibrio sp.
GCGCGGGTTCTTTATGCGTGGCCTTGGCCTTTACTTGTGATTCCAGCTTTTGCTGTGTTGAAAAGCCCCCAAGACTGGGGCGTGGGTCTTTGGGGATTGGTTGCCGGATTGTTTGTGGGCTGCTCTCGCGCTTTATATAGATTTTTTGCGGAGTTTCAGGGGGTATTGACGAGCCAGGTTCGAATCACTGGATTTTGGGACATCGGACGTTGGGGTGTTTTTTTGGCCGTCGCCTGTATTGTTCTTTTTTGCGTATACATGGCTCCCTCAAAAAAAGATCGAATGAAAAAGGGAGGACTTTTTTTCCTTTTTGCACTGAGCTCGGTATGTCTTGTTCTATCAAATACTCGGGCTGCTTGGTTGGCGTTTATTGTCTCTTTCGTTGTGTTTTGTTTTTTGCCTCCAAGAAGACTTAAGTATCTTTTTTCATTGTTGGCGTTGGTTGTTGTATTGTTATTGTCAAATGAGGGATTGCGAAGTCGGTTTTTTTCTGTGATTGAAGTAAGTAAAGATGCGACAGGTCGTATTACCTCGACAGATAACTCAAATGCGGGTCGTTTGCACATGTGGAAAGTCGCGTTAGATTTTTATAAGGAGCAACCCTGGTTTGGAACTGGGTTTGAAAGTACAGAAAAGCCATTGAGAGCTTTTATCGAGAAGCAAAGTCCGGAATATCTAGAAAAGTACACTCGCGTTGAATTTAGTTACCGGGACCAGCATTCCAGCTATCTGGCGATTTTAGTTCAGATGGGAACTATCTTTTTCGTCATTTTTTGGGCATTTTTGGGACTGATTTTTATCAGATCTTTGCGGGGCGCGCGTCGAGGTTCAGAAAGGGAGAAGATTCTTTTTTTGGTGCTTCTGTCCCATTTGGTGATTTTTGTATTTTACGGGTCCT
This sequence comes from Bdellovibrio sp., assembly GCA_024711265.1. Lineage (GTDB taxonomy): Bacteria > Bdellovibrionota > Bdellovibrionia > Bdellovibrionales > Bdellovibrionaceae > Bdellovibrio. Next base: position 899 of record JANJTG010000481.1, read on the forward strand.
TCAGCAGCTATGAAATGGCAGTTTTGTTCCCGTTTTTGGTATTATTAGAAGAGCCCAACAGAGCTGCGGCTAGCTAGAAACAGTGTCTATAAAACTTTTTATCTGACTCATGAATCTCTCTTTTGAGAAATCTTCCGCGCGAGATTCTAATTCCTTCGTAAAGAATTTTTCTGTTTGAAATCGGATCACGGCCTCTTTCAGTGAGCGAGTGGTGGGAACCTCAAAGAAGATAGCGGTCTCTGGGGTGAGGGTTTCAAGAACGCCGCCAGCCTTATAGGCAATGACAGGTGTTCCACAAGCAAGGCTTTCCAAGGGAGTGATTCCAAAGTCTTCAACACCAGGGAATATAAAGGCTTTGGCCCGTCTCATGTGACTAATGACTTCAGAGCGGGAAACAT
>JANJTG010000498.1 GCA_024711265.1 Bdellovibrio sp.
GCACGGTGGCGCTGTATCCGGGCGGGGTGCAGGGATGAGCAGGGGCGCATTGCGCGCGATGTTCCGGCCCTACGTGGAGTTCGACTTCACGCGCATGGCGTTCGATACGCGCGTGTCGTTTTCGCGCAGCAGCACTGGCACCTACTTCGACCCTGCGGGCGTCATGCAGACTGCTTCCAGCAACGTGCCACGCAAGACACACAACCCGGCCACTGGCGCTGTTCGCGGGCTGCTGGTCGAGGAGCAGCGGACGAATCTGCTGCTGCGGTCGCAGGAGCTCGATGCTGCGGAGTGGGCGAAGCCGAACGCATTGGTGACGGCCAACGCGGCGGTCGCGCCGGATGGGACGACTTCGGCGGATAAGCTGGTGGAGAATGCAGCGACATCAACGCACGATGTCAGGAACACAGAAATTTCCGTAGCTGTTGGGGATTACACAGCATCACTATCTGCAAAATCCGCGGAGCGAAGCTGGGTTCGTATTGCCTTTGGCGGGATAGAGTTCGGAGGACAGAGCGCATACTTCAACGTGTCCTCCGGTGCAATCGGCACAGTTTTCGGCACTGGGGCTGCGGCGTCGATTCATGCGATGCCAAACGGGTGGTTTCGCTGCGCTTTGACGGCTCCCGCTGACACCGCGGGAAGCAGTGGCGACGTTTACTTTCAGATGGCAGATGCCGACAGCAGTCCGACATACGCCGGCGACGGCGCAAGCGGCATCTACATCTGGGGCGTGCAACTAGAAGCCGGCTCCTACCCCACGAGCTACATCCCCACGACAGCCGCAACGGTCACCCGCAGCGCCGACGTTGCCACGTGCACGATCCCGCCGCGCGTTGTTCGCCTTGTCACGATCTACGACGACGGCACGACTTCGCAGCAGACCGTGACGCCGGGGGCAAGCTACACGATCCCGACCGGGCAGAAACCCATCCTGCGCATCCGGGGGTACTTCGCGTGATCACCTTCGTGTTTTCGATGCTGGGGCCGACCCTGACCGACCAGCAGGCGTCCGCATTCCGCGCCTACGCGCAGTGGCGCGTGGTCAACGAACGCGACGGACGGCTGCTGGTGGACGGCATCGGCGAAGCCGACAGCCTGCTGACCGCGTTGGGCGCGCTCACGCAGATGGGCCGTGATCCTATCGCCATCGGCGCATGGGAGCAGGACGGCACGCCGGTCGCGGGCTACGCGCTCAACGAGTCCGCGTGGCTGGAAGTTGCGCCTGACGACTACGACACCACCGACCCGGAGAATCCGGTTCCGGTGCGACCGAGCGCGTGGCGAGACATCCACCGCTGGGCCGGCTGGGGGGAGAAGCGGACATGACTGACTACCTGCCCATCCTCATCGCCGCCGCAGTGTTCATCGGCTACGCCGTGCTGAAGAAGCACAAGGCGAAACAACCGACGCGTCCGCCGACGCCGTGGCGAATCAACCACAGCGCAGGTGTGCCGGATGCGCCGACGATGCAGGGTGCTGGGTGGCATATCGACATCCCCGCAGCGCCCGGCCACCTGAACTACGTGCAGTGGTATGGCGAGCCACCGCTGCGCGTGGGCGGCAGCATCACCATCCGCTACAGGATCGAAGGCGGGCCGATCATCCAGGCCGAAAACCCGGCAGCCCCGGCCACCGCTGGGCTCATGGTGCAGCGAAAGGGCGACACGCTCAGCGGGCAAGGCAAGTACGCCGGCTATCGCTGGTTCTGCCGGCAGCACTTCCCGCTGACTGAAGGCGAGCACAGCTTCACCGTGCCGCTGGATGAAACTGCGTGGGGGAACGTCATGCGCGATCCGCAGTCCGCCAGCTTCCCCGGCTGCCTGCGCGAGAGCGACAACCTGAGCATCGTGTTCGGTGGCGCAGGCGGGCGCGGGCATGGCGTGTACGGGGCGGGCCGCTTCACGCTGC
>JANJTG010000548.1 GCA_024711265.1 Bdellovibrio sp.
GGCGACACTTTCGATCTGGCAGCACTTCGACCTCGCCCCGCCGCGCAGCGGGCAGGGCGGAGACCTGTTCGGCGCCTAATTCGGAGCGCCAGGGCGGTCCCGCACGGGGCGGCACGGGCGCCGCGCCGCGTTCCGGAGCGCCGGCCCGGCGCCCGCCGGCTTCAGCCGTCGCCGTCGCTTTCCCCGCTCCCGCCCCCGCCCGCCGCCGGGGGGTCCTTCCCCGCAGGGGAGCCTTTTCCCACCGGGAGGTCTTTTTTCGCCGGAAAACCTTTTCCCGCCTGGTCGGCCTTGCGCGCGCGCGGATGGGCGCGGTCATAGACTTTGGCCAGGTGCTGGAAATCAAGGTGGGTGTAGACCTGGGTGCTGCGGATGCTGGCATGGCCGAGCAGTTCCTGCACCGCGCGCAGGTCGCCGCTCGATTGCAGCAGGTGGCTGGCGAAACTGTGGCGCAGCATGTGCGGATGGACATGGACTCCCAGCCCCAGCGCCTGTGCCCGCCGCGCCAGCCGGCTGGCGATGCCGCTCGGCGACAGGCGGGTGCCGTGGCGGGTGACGAACAGCGCCCGCTCACCGCCCCGCGCGAACTGCGCGCGCACTGCCAGCCAGTCCCCGAGCGCGGCCCGCGCCCGCGCCCCGACCGGCACGCTGCGCATGCGATTGCGCTTGCCGCTGACGGTCACCATGCCCTCGACGAGATCGACTCCCCGCTCCACGTCGAGCGCGGCGGCTTCGGCGACCCGCAGCCCGGACGAATAGATGAGCTCGAACAGCGCCACATCGCGCACTTCGAGCGCGCTTTCCGCCTCAGGATCGAGCAGCGCCGCAGCCTGGTCGGGCGACAGCGCACGCGGCAGCAACGCGGGCGATTTCGGCGGGCGCACTCCGAGCGCCGGATTGGCGCGCACCCCGTGGTGGCGGATCAGCCAGCGGTACAGCCCGCGCCAGGCCGCGAGGTGGAGCGCGATCGAGCGCCCGGCCAGGCCCTCGCCGTGGAGGCGGGCGACGAAGCGGCGGATGTCCTGCACTTCGAGAGCAGGCAACGCCCGCCCGTCGGCCAGGCGCAGCAGCGCGTGGACGCAGGCGCGGTAGGCTTTCAGCGTCGGCGCCGCGGCGCGGCGCTGGGTCGCCAGCCACTCCAGCCAGGCTTCGATTTCCGCCGACAGCATCGCCTCCGGCCGTTCCGCGCCCATCATCGCCCCGCCTCTTTGCCCTGCC
>JANJTG010000529.1 GCA_024711265.1 Bdellovibrio sp.
CGTGGAGCGCCTCGAGGCGCTCGTGGAAGTCGTCGGCGAGCACGTCGACCACCGCCGTCACCACCTTGGGCCGCCCCAGGGGCTTGATGGGCGCCAGGTCGACCCCCACCACGTGCCCCGTGGGGCCCACGGCGTTGACGATGATCTGCAGGAAGCCGCCCGGCGCCGCCCCGAGGTCGACGACGCTCTGGCCCTTCTTGAAGACGTGGAAGCGCTTCGCGATCTCCTCGATCTTGAAGGCGCTCCGGGCCCTGAGGCCCTCCTCCTTCGCCTTGCGAAAGAAGAAGTCCTTCGGCTGGTACGGGCGCTTGGCCATCGTCAGTGCTGCGCGGTGGGCGTGCCGGCCTCGGCCGAGAGATCGTCACCGTTCGCCACGCTCTTCACCTTCTCGAAGAGCTTCATGTAGCGCGTCTCGGCGAAGTCCTTCACGCGGTCGACGTTGATGCGGCGGGCGCTCTGCGAGCTGACCAGCGCCTGGAACACGCGCACCGTGGGGGCGGCCTTGTCCTGCGCCCACACCGTCACCGTCGAGGCGATGGGGCAGGCCTCGGCGGCGCGGGCCGCCGCGAAGGAGGCCTCGACCGGCAGGTTCTTGTGCTCCTCGTTGAACCACTGCACGTAGGCCACGGCGTGCGCGGCCTCCGTGTCCACCTCGAGGCGGCCCACGCGGCCGGCGAGCTCCCCGGCGGCGAAGATCTCCTTCAGGTTCGCCTCGCACTTGGCCTTCACGTCGCCGGCGGCCTCGCCCTTGGCGATCGCGCCCTGCAGGTCCTTGAGCTTGTAGCCCGCGTCCTTGGCGATGGCCGGCAGGCGCGCGGCCTCCTTCATCGCCTGCACGCGCGCGTCACCCAGCGCGTTCTTGTAGTGCCGGTACATCTTGAACTCGTCCTCGCTCAGGTTGAGCGACTCGAGGGCGAACGAGGGGACGGCCAGCAGGACGAGGAGCGAGGCGACGAGACGGGACATCGGCGTAGAGACCTCCAGAAAGGCGCCGGGTTATAACCCCGACATGGTCGGCTGTGGAATGTGCGGTGCGAAACTCGACGTGATGTTCAACCAGCTGGGGCGGCGTGACCTGTGCCCTTCCTGCGGCGCCGAGCTCCACGCCTGTGTGCATTGCCGGCACTACGACGAGAGCGTCGCCAAGGAATGCAAGGAGCCCTTCGCGGAGGTGCCGATGGACAAGGAATCCGCGAACTTCTGCGACTTCTTCCAGCTCGGCGAGGGTCGGGCGCGCCAGGCCGGGCCCTCGAAGGCCGACCTCCTGTCGGCCGCCGAGGCCCTCTTCAAGAAGTAGCCCGCCGGCGCCGGGCGAGGGCCGCCAGCCCGGCCAGCAGCAGCCCCGGGCCCGGGCTCGCGCACCCGCAGCCGCCCGGGGGCTCCGGCGAGGCCCCGCACGTCACCGGGGCGCAGGCCTCGCCCTCGGCGCAGAGGCGCTCATCGCACTGCCCCGTCTCCGGGGCGATGAGCGTCACCTCGATGGCCCCGTCGGGGAGCACGCGAACGTCGTCGAGGCGCAGCCCCGTCACCGCGCCCGAGTAGAGGTTCGTGGAGTTGACCTTGTTGTCCTTCGACAGCGGCAGGCCCCGCTCGTCAGGGCGGAGGAAGGCGCCGTCGGTGAAGAGATCGCCCACGCCGACGGCCTTGTTCTGCTCGATCTCGAAGCGCCCGTCGGCCTGCACGAGGCGAATGTACGGCCGCCACGGGTCGCAGTTGACGCAGTCGAGGATGCGGTTGACGAAGTTCCCCTCCTGCCCGCCCAGCTTCACCGTGCGGTCGACGTGGAAGACCGCCAGCCCGCGCTCGGGCACGCCGCGGTCGAAGGTGCCCCCGGGGCCCCGGTTCTCCACGAGGAAGTACTCGTCGCCGGTGCCGAGCCGGTAGACCTCGCCGCTCGTCTCCGCGGGCGCGATGCGCACCCGCTGGGTGCCCTGCACCTGGTGCCAGTTGGCCCAGCGCAGCCGGAAGCGCGTCTCGGC
>JANJTG010000002.1 GCA_024711265.1 Bdellovibrio sp.
CAAGGCGGCCAGCCATATTCACAAAGATGTTAAAGTGAAGTTTGCGTCCGCTCAAGTGAGTCTTAGTAACGGCATCTTGCCGCGTTTTGCCGTCGTGATATCGCAAGTCGAGATGGAGTCCTCCCAAACTTGCTGGGCGTCTCCGGTCTTGGAAGTAGATGAGTTGCGTTTGCCTCTTTCCTTATGGAGCATCCTGCGAGGGGGAGCGCCGGTCAAAACAATTGAAGCCGATAATGTGAAGCTTGTATTCCGTGAAGAATTTAAAAACTGTGATCATCCTGAGAGTGAGAAACCGTCGATCACAGATTCTACGACCACAGCCCCCCCTGCGCTTGTGACGTTGTCTCCCTCGGAACAATCGCAAAAATATCGTAATGATGTGCAGGGGATTTCCATACAAAAGCTTCAGATATCCGCCTTAAAATACCCCCAGTACTCTTCAGAGCTTTTAAATTTCGCGGCAAAGGTGAAGTCGTTTGAACCCAAGGTGATTGAAGTCACAGCCAAAAGTCATTTGATGAGGGATGAACAAGTAGGCGATTATCTTTCTCACGCAAACTTGTACATTCAGTATAAAGAATCTCCCGAGGCCACCATTCAATCTCACTTTTTTGGTAACTGGCGGGAAGGGCATTACAGCATCATTGCCAACTACACTATGTCGGAACGGCGTTTGGCTGTGGAGACAGACTTAAAACACATCCCTTTAAGTCAGATTCTCGCGGTTCTGCAAAAGTATAATCTGGCCTCGAAGGAACTCAATGGGCGTCAAGTGTGGATGTCTTCAAAGGCTCGTCTGGTGGCTCCAGTCGATCAAATTCGAACGTCCCCTTTGGAAGTTCGCGATCTGCGTCTGGAGGGAGACCTTGGAGAGATGAAAGTGGATCGGATCGATATAAAATCGATCGAACCTTTACAGTATGCTCCAATTGTTGTCGATGTGAAGAAGTTGGATGTTGCCAAGCTTCTGGTTTTATTGAATCGCCCCAAACAGACTGGGGTCCTGGGAGGGTTGGGTGTTTTCTCTGGGCGAGCGGAAATAGTCTCGGATCGGAAAATTAAAATGACAGGCGAACATGCCGGTTTGGAATTCGTTTTCTCAAATAAAGGTCAGCAAGAGCTACAGGTGATCGAAAACATGGTGGGGGATATTACTCTTGATGAGAATATCTGGAACTTCCAAATTCATCGTGTGGAACCTCGTGGCGGCGTATTTATTGGCAATGTGAAGATGAAAGCGGATAAGGACTTCCACGAAATCGAAGTGAAGACCCGTGTGGATGAGGTGTCGTTGGCTTTGCCTGTTCAAAAGTTGATGACCAACGGAGGAGACATCGGCCTTGTCAGTTTCGATCTGGATATGCGCTTAAAAGACGGCCAAATGAGTTACCTTAAAGGGCTGACGCGAGTTGAAGGCATGAACGTAGAGGGTTTGGAGTTTTCAAAAACCAAAGCCGCGATTGATTGGTCTCAAGGCGATGTCATTCTCAACACCCAAGTGAAATCATTGAAGGTCGGACCAGAGTCCCCAGGGGCGGAAGTTTTACGAAAGGTCACTTTACCAAGTTGGTGGAGTTCGGGAGCTTTGAGCATGAACAGTTTAACTGGCGAGTTCCGTTCAAAAAGTCTTCAACTATTGTCTTGGAAAAATGTGCAAGGGCAGGTCGGCAAGAGTGGACGACTGGTGACTGATGGTTCTTGGAATCAGGTGGGCAGTCTTAAAGGGGCTGTCTTGATCCGCGAAGGGAAAACTCACAAAAAATGGATGATCGAAGGCAGTCGTGAGAACCCCTCTTTTGAAGAAGAGACTTCCGCGAACAAACAAATGAGGAAGTGATGGTTTTTCTCGCTCTGATTGGAATTCTATTAGGGCTTCTGGTGATTCGTCATTACACTTGGCATTCCTTGCCTTGGCCTGAAGGGGCAGTGCGACCCTCCCGCTATCAAGGGCATCGGGGTTACTGGAAAGAGGGCGCACAAGAAAATACTCTGGCATCGTTTGCGGCCGCCAAACAAAGGGGACTCGACATGATCGAGATGGACATCCGTCTTTCCCAGGATCAGATTCCGATTGTTTTTCATGACTCTGATTTAAAGCGTTTAGCGGGAGTTGCGAAGGAAGTTCACCAGTGCACGGCTGTAGAGCTTTTTCGGTGGGCTCAGGCGCCGACCCTGGAGCAGGTTTTGTTGTCCTCGCAGGTTCCGTCAAAACTTAACATTGAACTTAAAACTTCTTCGATTACAGATGGAACTTTAGAAGAAAAGGTGGCTGAACTTATCCAACGTCACAAGGCGGAGGGGCGAGTTCTTTTTTCAAGTTTTAATCCCTTGTCTTTGTGGAGACTCAGTCGACATTTGCCGGAAGTCCCGCGAGCGTTATTGGCAAGTCGAGAAAAAGAACCTGGAAATCACATTTATTTACGCCGTCTTTGGCTGGCTCCCTATGTGCGTATTCATGCTCTTCATTTGGATTATCACGATGTCCGGGTGGAAGACTTACGGCGATGGAAAAAACGAAAGATTCCGGTGGCTCTATGGACGGTGAATGGGAAGGATATGGCCGAGGCCTATTTACAGGCGGGGGCTTTCAGTATTATTACGGATACACTTGTTGATTGAGAAAAAAAAGACCATCGACTGTGCGGCGATGGTCAGTCCTTTTTAAAACCTCAAATCGTTCATAAAGAACACGAAACTAAGAACGTTGCGTTTCGTTTTGTTTTTGAGTTTGCGTCGAGTTTTGTTGTTGCTGGTGACTCACTTGGTGGTGATCGTGGATGTCTTTAGGATCGACGTCGATCTCGTTAAGACCTTGTTTGAAACCACGGATGGCCTTTCCTAATCCTTGTCCTAACTGCGGCAAGCGGCTTGGACCGAAAAAGATCAAAGCGATGATTGCAAGAAGTAAAATGTGCGTAAGGCTAAACTCACCCATGGGTTCCTCCCAGTTTTTTAAAAGTCTACACTTTTTAGACCCGTCTGGGAGGAAAATCAATGGAAAGGACTGGTTTTATTCGGTGGGCATGTCGATAATTTCGACCTGATCAGCGTCAGAGGCCTCTTTTTCTAACTGATGGGAGGCGTCGCTGGAGTCCACGGCAACAACCACTTTAGTTCCTGGGGAGACCGATTGAATGGGGGCTGCTTCGGCGGATACAGAGCTTTTTCCAGGAAGTTCCTTAGCAATTCCCTTCACAGGACGAGGGGCCTGCACCTCTCTAACCGTAGGGGCTGTATTTTTAGCTTTTTTTCCGCCACCCATTTTTTTGAGCTCTTTATCGTATTTAGCTTTTAGGTCGGACAGCTCTTTTTGATAGTTTTTTCGGATTTCCTCAACCTGATTGTTACGAGCCTCTGTAATGCAAGTTGCATAGGTCTGGACGGCAATCTCTTTGGCCTGAGCTCGACAGGTGAGTTCCGCCGACGTCTGAGTAAAGGCGTTTGCGGTAAACAAAATAGTAGCGAAAAAGGAGAAGATTGTTTTCATAAATAAACCCCGTTCAATCCCCTCTATAACAAGATCTGTGCCGCCCAGGCTCAAAAGAAAAGGCCCCTTGGGTGGAGGGGCCGGGAGATTTTTACAGGGATGAACAGTCAATTGTCGGCTGTGGCCTAGCGACGAATTGCCTTAGGGTCAATCGCATCTTGAAGGCCATCGCCCAAGTAGTTGAAACTGATGGTTGTGAGAAGGATCAAGATTCCCGGCAAAATTGCCAAGAAAGGGGCTTGATA
>JANJTG010000009.1 GCA_024711265.1 Bdellovibrio sp.
CTATGCAGACGGTAAGAGGGATTTGTTTGTCGCGAATGCGGAGAAGTTGAGAAGCGGCAAGACCATAACCATGAACCACGCCGCCAGGACTTTCAACACGAACGACGACCTCATCTTGAGGGGTCGCCAAGGTCAGAACGGCCGTCACTTCTTCGCGAAGATTTTCAACGGCAGAGGCTTTGATGTCGCCGTTAAAGTCGATCAGGAAGATTTTTTTCTCATGGTCCCGAGTTTGAGCATCGTGGGCTTTTTTCTCTTCCTTGAGTTTCTTCTTCATCTCTTTGCGCTCAGATTTTGTCAGAGTTTGAGATTTAAGAAGATTGCGGAAGTTTTTGTATTTCTTATGGATCAGCTCAACTTGAATTTCGTCTTTATGTCCTGAAGCTTTGGAGGCGATGATGGCGATGACAACAATCACGGCCAGGATGGCAAAGAGAATAAGAAAGGTCTGCGCTGCAAAAATCCCGATGCTTTGTAAAGCGTCCATAATACTCCTTCAAGCTCGTGCGCAGTCAGAGAGGTTTTTTTTGCATTGCTTCCTCATAGGATCGCGCACTAGGGATTTAAGGTATTCAGGAATTAGCCAAAGGTCGAGCATCTTTTTTGTTTGCTCAAAAAAAAGAAGGAGCCCTGATAGACTTATTCCAAGAATGTTTTTCTCACGTCATTTGCCTCTTATTGCTGCACTTTGCCTCGCGAGCTCTCTCGGGAAGGCTCAAGTTTCTGAAAAAGAACGTCTGTCTGGTTTTGCTCAGCATCATAAAAATTTAGATCGATTTGAAGAGGCGCGCGTAAAGGGTGAACGCGCTTACCTCGAAGAGGAAGAACAGTGGGAAAACCTGAAAAATCGCAACCTCGAAGATTATAAAAAGAATAAAAAACAGATTGTGATGGATGATGACGGTCCTGAAGCAAAAGCTGATGCGCTTGCTAAGAAGAGTTATGATGAAACTCGTGAAAAGGAGCGCCGCGCCTACGAGCAGGAGAAGGCAAAGCAGCAACTGTTGGTTCGTGAAAATTATCAACTTCCGACCGAGGCGCAAGAGCTGGGTCTGGATGAATTGCGTCCACGTTATGAATATCGCAAAAGAGCTCTCTACGGGGCGTCGCCAAAGTATGGAAAAATGCCGTCCTCTTCAGGGGGCGGAAGTTCTTTTGGAGGCGGTGCCATTTCCCCTGGGGGATCCTCATTTCCTCCTCCGCCCACTTTTGATGATTTCGGAGGTGATGGGGGATATGTTCCGGCACCCAATATGCCTGATGATTACGGTGATGTCGCGCCACCACCTCCACCGCCACCCCCTTTTGGGGATGATTTTGGTGGCAGTGACTTCCCGCCACCACCTCCGCCGCCTTTTGGTGAAGAGGGTGGGGACTTCTAATTTTCTCGGATCAGTTCTTCGGTTGAAAGGCCTGCGTGCTGTTTGATGCCTCGCATGAGATACCAGAAGATTCCCAATAAAAAGAGAATGGATGGAACCATAATGACGGCCATAGACCAGGTTGTCATCTGGGCAATTTGTTCATTCAGAATCACGGATTGCGCTTCCGAGGGTAAGGTGGGGTCAATATTGATGAAGATTCTGCGTGCCAAAATAAAATTACAAACGGCACTAAAAGCGAAAGAGAGTGAGAGCCACACCGTCGCGCTTTTCATGTGGGCATGAAACTCTTTTTGTTTTCCATGTTCTTGGAGGCGTTGTTCAAGCAACTCCACTTTCATAATCGAAGGATTTAAGAAAAGAGTTTCTATAAAAGGACGTTTGGTGAAAGCCGAGCCCAGAACAAATAAGCCCACTAAAGTGGGAAACGCCGCTTCTTTGACCGCAAACCAAAAGCCATGCAATCCCAAAAGTGCCAGTCCCCCTGTGAAAAGAACATTCAGAAGTCCTAAGGCAGAAAAGGCATTCACTTTTTTTCGTTTTACAAGATCATAGATTCCATAACCTAAGGGGAAGGCCAGGGCGAGAACCAGGGCCGCAGGGGGGCCGATAAATTTACTCAGTTTGTTTAAAATGAGAACTGGCAAAACAATATTGAAGACGAGATTTAATAATCCGTTTTCTTTTGGAGGCGCTTCTTGTTTTGACATCGTTCAAATCCCGTTCCTGCGCGCTGGATTCAGAAGTTTGCGCGCACGGTTAGCATCCTTGTCTCCTTGTCCTGAAAAGGCAAGTGGAGTTTTGACATCTCGGGTGCAAATTAGAATTTATAAGTGAGTGCAAAGTAGTGCCCCACGCCGGAGGTTTCTCCTGCAAAACCACCGTCTTTAAAGAGCGCCATATCTTTATAGTATTTAAGACCGTAACCGACGGCATAGCGAGGGGAGTGCCAGTACAAACCATTAAACCACTCTAAAGAACTCTCAGAACGATCCGTCGAGTCGGCGATCTTGGTGGCGGCAAATTTATAATCGAGATAGCCCTGATAGGTTATAAAGCTGGCGTCGGCGAAGAAGTAGAAAGGTTTGAACCAGTTGGTGGAAAGAATATAGCCGTCCCACGTTCTTTCATTGGCGGCACCATAATTTTCACGGACATAGCGAGCCATCACATTGGCGCCCACCTTGCCAAGCCAGGGGACTTCAATGTCAGAACCGATTCCGATGTACTGTTCCTGAAGGGATCTGTCTCCGCCGTTGAAGAGGGTGGCGATATACCATTCTTTGATAGAGCCCACGCTGAGGTCCGCATCGGCCAGGGCGTTCAGGGAAACTCGCGGAGCGAATTTGAAAAAGAAATTGTCGCCAAGATGGCGGTCACTGTCTGAAGAGTCAAAAACATCAAAGACATCCAGATATCCATACAAATCTAAAGCTCCGGAACGCCCCCCAAACTCCATTTCAAAATAGGTGTCTTGTTGATTCCCGAAAGGAATCTTATTGTCGACACTTTTCATAAGGTTAAATTGGAACCACTTAAAATCCGTCGCGTGCCCGAGGCTGCCGGTAAGAAGGGTCAGCGACAAAAGAAGCAGGGGAAGAAGATTTCTCGACATGCAGCTCTCCAGGGTAGACGTCAGTTGCTGTATTACTACCGCGGATAATTAAGAAATTATGAGTCCGTGACAATCAAAAAGAAGGATTTCTTTAAATAGTGAGCGTTGAGCCGCCCTCGTAAACGGCGCATTAAATAAGATGGGGGAGGGAGGATTTGTGCTACAATGCTTTGGAATTTGCCAACATGAAGAGGTGTCTTATGCCTGAACTTCCCGAGGTTGAAGTGGTCCGAAGAGGGCTTGAAGAAATACTCAAAGACCAACCTGTCTTAAAAAAGGTTGAGTTGATGAGGCCCGATCTGCGGGAACCCATTCCTGCTAAAAAAATAAGCACTTTGATCGGAGAAAAGCTTCTTTCTGTCGAAAGACGCGCGAAATACCTTCTGCTTTGGACCAAAAAAGGGGCTCTGCTTTCGCATTTAGGGATGACCGGAACCTGGCGAGTCGCCCCCAAGGGGGATGAGCGGGATCACGATCATATTTACCTTCACTTTGCGGGCGGGCTTCGTTTGGCCTATCGGGATCCTCGGCGTTTCGGCTGTTTTGATTATGTGAATAATTCCCAGAAGCATCCTAAGTTGGCGGATTTGGGGCCGGAAC
>JANJTG010000369.1 GCA_024711265.1 Bdellovibrio sp.
GACCCCGTTTCCCGTCTTCATGGCTTAACATATTGATTTGTAAGTATTTTCGTTGAAATTTGTAACGAGCATATTTAATATACGCATCTATTGATTGCATGTTATTATAGCCCTGCCGTCCCGTGACCGGTAGCCAGCCACGGCCCTTCGCAGGTACATGCTTCCTTGAACGCCACTATCACCTTCTTCCCTGTCGGCAATGGCGACATGACCCTTGTTCGCCTGGCCGATGCCGGCGCCACGACCATCCTTATCGACGTCAACATCCGGGCTGCAGCAGACGACCCCGATGACGATACCCGCGATGTTGCGGCCGACCTGCGCGAGCGACTACCGCGTGATGCACTCGGTCGGCCCTACGTGGACGCCTTCCTGCTCAGCCATCCCGATAAGGATCACTGCACCGGGTTGGAGGCGCACTTTCACCTCGGCCCATTGGCGGACTACGCCGACGACAAGAAGCCGGATGCGCAAAAGCGCATCGTCATACGTGAGATGTGGTCCTCGCCAATCGTCTTCCGTCGTGCCTGCAAGGCCCATACGCTGTGCGGCGATGCGAAGGCGTTCAATACCGAAGCCAAGCGCCGGGTGAAGCGCTATCGCGAAGGCGCGATGTACGAGGGCGACCGAATCCTGATCCTCGGCGAGGACGAGAACGGCAAGACCGACGACCTGACCGCCATCTTGGTGCGCGCCGGCGAGTTCTTCCAGACGATCAACGGCCGCTTCAACGACTACTTCAAGGCCCAACTGCTCGCGCCACGTCTGCCGGAAAGCGACGACGAAGATGAGCTACTGTCCAAGAACCACTCCAGCACGATCTTGAACATGCGACTGGCCAGTTCCCTTGCATTCCCCGACAGTTGTCGCTTTCTCACAGCAGGCGATGCCGAAGTCGCAATCTGGGAGAGGCTGTGGAAGCGTTACAAGGATACGCCGGAAGTACTTGCGTATGACCTGTTGCTCGCCCCGCATCACTGTTCTTGGCACACGCTGTCCTACGACAGCTGGTCGCAGTGGCGAGAGAAGGCCAAGGTGTCGACCGACGCACGAGCGGCGCTGGGCCAGGCACGTACCGGTGCGTTGGTCATCGCCAGTTGCAAGCCGATCAAGGACGACGATGCCGATCCGCCGTGCATCCGAGCCAAGCGGGAGTACAAGGCCATCGTCGATGGCGCTGGCGGCTTGTTCTTCTGCACCGGGGAGACACCTAACACCTGGTCGCCGGAACCTCTCGATATCGAAGTGACCGCCGCCGGGGCGAAGAAGAAGGCGGGGCGTGCCTCCGCCGTGGCGGCGGCAGTGGCA
>JANJTG010000354.1 GCA_024711265.1 Bdellovibrio sp.
CGATGATTCAAGCCTCTTTCGTAAAACAGTTCTTTATTAAAAACAGCAAAGGCATCATGATCTTGGATCTTGAGCAACTGGTGGCATGATGAATACTCATTATCTTTTTCCCGGAAAAATCGCGGCATTCAAAGAAGAGACGGTGATTTCAACTCTTCTTGGTTCTTGTGTCGCGGTGGCTCTTCATGATCCGACCACCAAAATTGGCGGACTGAATCACTATCTTCTTCCCGAGGGAATGCCGGGTGAACGCGAGAATATGCGTTATGGGACTCATGCGATTCCGGCTCTTATTGAGGAATGTGTGCGCTTGGGGGCGAACCGTCAAAAACTTCAGGCAAAGATCTATGGTGGTGGAAATGTCATCAGCGTGTCTCATTTGGGGGACTCGATCGGGAAAAGAAATATCGAAACAGCCGAACAAATGCTACGCGATTTGGGGATTCCTATTCTTGAAAAGAATGTGGCCGGGGAATCCGCCCGGACTATTAAGCTCAACACGGCGAACTTTGATGTGTTACATAACACCTCCAAAGAAAGCAGTGTGGAAAAACCTGTGGATGTCTCGGGCTTCAAACCCTTGACAGTGGCTAAAAGCGTGAAGGTTTTGGTTGTCGATGACTCTGCCACAGTGCGAACTCTTTTTACGAATATTTTTACAAAAAGTGGTCTGGAAGTGGTCGGCGCCGCGGCGGATGCCTATCAAGCGCGAGAACTTATTGCCAGCAAAAAACCCGATGTTTTGACCTTGGATATCGAGATGCCCAAGATGTCCGGAGTCATGTTTTTAGAAAAGCTGATGAAACACCATCCGATTCCAGTGGTGATGGTATCTTCTTTGGCAAGTTCTGGAGAAGCTGCTTTAAAGTCTTTGGAATTAGGGGCCGTAGAATTTGTGCACAAACCCTCACAGTTTGATCCGTCTGTCTTGAAGGATCTTGCCTCCATGCTTGTTGACAAAGTTCGAGCCGCTGCTTCGGTGAATATGCTGAAGAAGCTCAAAGAGGCTCCTCCGGTTATTGAAACCAAAGCGGCCGTTGCGATTCCTTCTTTACGCCGAGCTGCTGAGTTAAAAGTGGTGGTCGTCGGTGGAAATGCAGGAAGTGCTGAGGCTCTTGAAAAATTTGTGAAGGGTTTGGCGGCAGACACGCCTCCTGTTGTGATTT
>JANJTG010000400.1 GCA_024711265.1 Bdellovibrio sp.
CGCCTGCGCGGCAGCCTGCGGCTGATCGCGATCGAGGACATCCGCTACCTGCAGGCCGATGAGAAGTACGTGGTGGTGCACCACGCCCGCGGCGAGGACCTGATCGAGGAATCGCTGAAGTCGCTGGAGGCGGAGTTCCCCACCCGCTTCATCCGCATCCACCGCAACTGCCTGGTGGCCCGCGACGAGATCGTCGAGTTGCAGCGCGCGCCAGACGGCCAGGTGCATGCCGTGCTGCGCAACGTGGCGACACCGCTGGAGGTCAGCCGGCGCTGCCTGTCGCAGCTGCGCGACACGCTGCGCCACCTGTAACGGCGCACACCGCTCAGGGACGCGACGGCGCGGGCTCGGCTTCCATCAGGTAGGCGGGCAGCGATTCGTTGCCTTCGTCGCGCTCGCTGCGATCGGCCTCCACCAGATAGCGGCGGCGCGCCAGCCAGGCATCGCGGGTCAGCACGTACTCATCCGGCGCGGCATCACGCAGTTCGTCCAGCGACAGCAGGGCGGAGCGCACGTCCACCAGCCACAGCGCCTCCAGCGACACCCGGGTGCGGTCGTGCTCGACATAGGTCATCGGCGCCATCGAGGTATCGCCGAACGCACCCACCGCATCGCGCAACGTGCGCGGGCCGAGGAAGGGCAGCTCCAGGTAGCGCGACTCGCGCCAGCCCCAGCGCGCCAGCGTGCGGCCGAAGTCGGCGCCGTGGCGGTGCATTTTCAGCGCCTTGGTGGCCGGGTCGAACAACCCGCCGAGGCCAGCGACGGTATTCACCAGGAACCGCCCCAGCGTTTCCACCGACTCGCGCGGGCGGCCCTGCAGCAGCAGGTTGCCGAATGCCAGCGGGGCACTGAGGTTGTCGAAGAAGTTGCTGACCCCGGTGCGCACCGGCGCAGGCACGACCCTCACGTAGCCGCGCGCCAGCGGGCGCATGAAGCCCTGGTCGATGGCGCTGTTGAACGCGTGCACGCGGCGGTTCATCGGCTCCCACGGGTCCAGCGCGGCGAAGCTGTCGCCATTGGCAACGGCACTGGCGTCCTCGCCGTAGATGGCGGCGAAATCCTCATCGGCACCCACCTCGGCACCTGCCTC
>JANJTG010000121.1 GCA_024711265.1 Bdellovibrio sp.
GAGGTTTGTGTGAGTCTTAAAGATCATCCTTGGGGAGTGATGTCGGGTTTGGACAGTTCTTTGGAGTACTACCGAACTGGCGATTCCGCTTACCTTGATGATTCTGGAAACTACACCTTTACAGAGCGCCTTGATGGACTATTTAAATCCTCGGACTATCGAATCAGTCCTCACGAGTTGGAGTTTGTTTTAAAAGAATTTCCGTCCGTCAGGGAGGTGGTTGTAATTCCAAGTCCTGATCCGATCCGTGAAGCTGTTCCCAAAGCTTTGATTGCTCTGGTTAAGGGTACGGAACCGACCAAGGAGTTGGCGTTGGATATCATGCATTTTGCGCGTCTTCGTCTGTCTCCGTTCAAACGGATTCGCCGTGTGGAATTTATGGAAATTCCCAAAAATACCGCCGGAGAAGTCTTGCGCTCGGAACTGGTGAATATGGAAAAGGCCAAACGCATGGGGGGCGAAAAATCGTCTTACGAGTTTTGGGAAGAAGATGCAAAGATCACCTTGAGTGAAACTTGGGCTCAGGAACTTCCTTGACGCCCATCATTCTGCATTGCAATGCAAAAAGGTACGGCGTACCTCCTAGGGGATGCGGAAGTTTTTGATTCAGTTGGCTACTCTTTTTGGTGTGGGGCGCTTTCCGAAAGGGCCGGGAACTGTTGCGACGATGGTGACAATTCCGTTGGTCATTCTTTTATGGAAACTAGGGCCTTTGATTTATATGGGCGCGATTGTCTTGCTGCTCCCGGTCGGAATTATTGCCTGCGAATTTTATGAGCAGGAAAAAGGTGGGCACGATCACAAAGAGATCGTAATTGATGAGGTTTTAGGATTCCTCATTACCATGGTGTGGTTGCCTTTGACATGGCAGGCCATTCTAATTGGCTTTGTCCTTTTTAGATTGCTGGACATTACAAAGCCTTTATTCATAGGATATTTAGATAAGAAGATCCAAGGAGGTCTTGGAGTGATGGTGGACGATGTGGCCGCGGGGATAATAGCGAGTCTCATCATGCAAGTTCTCTACACTCAAACCAACTGGTTGGGCTCTCAGGTGTTGGTACCGTAAATGGCACTGAACAACGAAAAGCTTCAAGAACTCATTCGATCCCTTCGCGACCAAAAACTCACTGTGAGTTTTGCTGAAAGTTGTACTGGAGGTGCACTTTCGGCTTTTATGACAGAGCAGCCTGGCGTTTCCGACATCTTTTTAGGCTCTGTGGTTTCTTACTCTAACGAGGCGAAGGTGGATCTTCTGGGGGTCCGTCGAGACACTCTCATGCAAGAGGGTGCGGTGAGCGAAGCGGTCGCTCGTCAAATGGCGCACGGAGTGCGTCGACAGCTAAAAACTGAATGGTCTGTGGCAATCACAGGTATTGCAGGTCCGAGTGGTGGAACACCCGCGAAGCCTGTGGGCACTGTATGCTTTGCCATTGCTGGACCAAACTTTGAAAGCTCCCGAAAAGAGTTCTTTTCGGGAGATCGCAAAGCCATCCAGCAGACATCCGTCGACTATGCAGTGGCTTGGTTGGTTCAGATTCTCGACAGGAAATAAAACAGGCCCAGGCCTAAAATTAACATTCAAAGATTCGTAGTGATGGCTACGAGAAGGGAACACAGATGGCAAACGCTACTGTAGACAACAAGTTAAACAACGAAAAAACCAAAGCCCTCGAATTGGCAGTTTCTACTATTGAGAAACAATTCGGTAAAGGCTCGATCATGCGTTTGGGTGCGAACGAAAGTCTTGTGAAAGACGTTGAAGCGATCAGCACCGGTGCATTGAGTTTGGATATCGCTTTGGGCATTGGTGGTCTTCCCAAAGGTCGTATCGTTGAAATCTACGGCCCTGAATCTTCTGGTAAAACGACCATCGCTCTTTCTGTTATCGCTCAAGCTCAGAAAAAAGGCGGCGTGGTAGCGTTCGTGGATGCGGAACATGCTTTGGATATTAACTACGCTCGTAAATTGGGTGTGAACACGGAAGATCTTTTGATCTCTCAACCAGACACGGGTGAACAAGCTTTGGAAATCACCGAGACCTTGGTTCGCTCTGGCGCGATCGACGTTTTGGTTGTCGACTCTGTGGCAGCCTTGGTTCCTCGTGCGGAAATTGAAGGTGACATGGGGGATTCTCATGTGGGTCTTCAGGCTCGTTTGATGTCTCAAGCTCTTCGTAAGTTGACGGCAGCGATCAACCGTTCCAACACCTTGGTGATTTTCATCAACCAAATTCGTATGAAGATCGGTGTGATGTTCGGAAACCCTGAAACAACAACTGGTGGTAATGCGTTGAAGTTCTACTCTTCTGTTCGTTTGGATGTTCGCCGTGTGGGCGCGATCAAAAACGGTGAGGACGTAACTGGAAACCGTACGGCGGTGAAAGTTGTGAAAAATAAAATGGCTCCTCCTTTCACAAAAGTGGAGTTTGATTTGATGTACGGTGAAGGAATCTCTGAAGAGGGTGACCTTTTGGATTTGGCGGTGACAGCGAATATGGTTGAAAAATCAGGTGCGTGGTTCTCTATCAATGGCGAGCGCATGGGGCAAGGTCGTGACGCTGCGAAAGTGTTCTTGAAAGAACATCCTGAGTACATGACGGAGCTTCGCAAGAAGATCTTGGCAGCCAACGGTATCGGTAAATTGTTGATTGATGCTAACGGCAACAACGGTGAAGACCATGAGGGTGTGGAGCCTGCTGACGCTGAAGAAGCGGCACCAAAGAAAACAAAAAAAGGGAAGCACTAAAGACGGTCCTGCGACCAGGTCCGAGCGATATCGGTCGCACAGGTGAATCAGCTTCTTTAACTTGAATTCAAGATCCCCCGTGTTGGAAACAACCCGGGGTTTTTTGTTTGAACGCGCAGAGAGGGACGGAGATCTCGGTCGTGCCATCTACTCTGAAGGTGAGGTTATCCGAATTGCGACCGTCGAAGCCTATGGCTGCACAGTCAATTCCGACTTGGTGTTGGAATGAACTTTTCACGGTCCATTCCAATATGGAACTTCATAGATCTGAAATTATAAAGTCATACATTGCGGTGAGAAATATTCTAGGACTTGCCAATCCTGGAAAAAATCAAATTCTGAATTTGTCTTTTGAAGAAACAAAAACAGAACTTTTCATTAAAAATGGCGTCACAAATAAAAGACTTTTGCTGTTAACTCGTTTGCCTTTCGGTGGAAATTGGATTCTGGCGACGACATATGGTGTGGCAGAGCCCATCGCGAACTATCTTCGTTTGAGACTCAACAGATGTGGTGATGTTAGTCCAACAGAAGTATGTATGAATGAAATTGAACAGCTATTTGATTATAAGAGCTAAGCTGCCAGCAGTTTTTTCACGGACTGAAGGGATTGAGCGGCTTGCCTCTCGATATGCTTTTCATAGCATTCATCCTTGCCAGTGAATTCAAAAATATGGGTCCAAGCGCCCATATCAGTAACTTTCATTAAGGCCACGAAGTCTTTGCAGCCATAGGTGACTTCTTCCACATCTCCTCGAGCATCCAAAATGCAGAAAAATCCTTCATGAAGAAGCTCTTTTTGAAAAGCATAAATTTTTTCTAGATCGAGACTTTTGCACATCTTATCCAGGACAAAATGTGCCTCCTGTGCCGAATAGAAAAAGCGACAACAAACCAAATGTCCTTCTACAAAGTCCTTTACCGACACCAATTGTCTGAGGGCGTGGTAAATTTCATACTCAGTTTTCGCGATAATAATCTGTCCCGGTGTCATCGAAGTCTCTATCGGATGACTTTCTGGTTCTCTAAACTGAGCAGAAAGTGTCTTAGACCTTGGTCTGAGAATTTTTCTTGAGACGCAATACATCAATATATTGGAGCCAATATATTGATGTATTGTGCTGTGAAAAATAAAAACCCACGACGTTTCCGCCGTGGGTTTTTTTGGACAACGAAAAGAGGATGAGTCGAGGCATCCTCTTCTTGGAAAACGTTTAATTATTTCTTTTTGGGAAGAAGAATGCCGTCAATAATGTGGATCATTCCATTTGCTGCGGGAACTGAAGCCACGATCAAAGCGTCATCAACGTAGACCTTTCCGTCTTTTCTGTGAATAGTCACGTCATTGAGATCCACTTGATTCAAGACGCGTCCATCAGTGAGGTCGGATTCTTTCAAGATACCCACGAAAACGTGATGTTGAAGAATATCTGCCAAAGCTTCTTTTTTCTCTGGCTTCAAAAGTCCTTCGACAGTGCCTGGGGGGAGTTTTTCAAAAGCGCCATTCACGGGAGCAAAAACAGTGAACGGACCTGGGTTTGCAAGAACATCAACAAGTTCAGCAGCCTGAAGTGCTTTAACTAAAGTTGTGTGATCTTTTGAGCCCACTGCAATTTGTACGACATTCTTTTGAGAAACATCGTCAACAACCGTGGCTTGTCCAGGAGCTGGGGCTGCGGCAGAACCACCGGAAGAAGCTTCTTCCTTCTTAGTACAACCATTTATCAGGGCTGCGATCATGAATAAACCAATTAGCTTTTTCATTTAAAAATTCCTTCTTTCTTCTTATTTTTTGTCAATGCTTCTGAAGTATTCAAGAATCGCTCTGGCTTCATCTTGAGTTACATTTTGAAATGTCATTTGAGTCATGTATTCGCCCAAGAGTTCTTGAGCTGCTGGATCTTTTTGAGTCATCTCTTGTGGATTGAGGATCATATTCATAATCCACTCAGGTTTTCTTCTTTCGGTGACTCCTTTGATTGCGGGGCCAACGTAACGCTCATCAACCTTGTGACATGCTGCGCACTTGGCTGCGAAAAGTTCGGAGCCATTTTTTACAAGATCCGCTTTCAGTTCGGACTCGAGAGAAAGGGAGGTAACTGGACCTACGCCGATATCTCCACCGCCGGTTGCTGCTGCTGGAGCTGTGACTTCGGGTGCTGCTTCTTCTTTTTTAGTACAACCTACGGCTGCAAACATCGCGATGATAAGAGCCGTAATAATAGTTTTCTGCATAATTTTCTCCTTCATGACGTAGGCAGAATATCTTAGTGGGAACCCAAAATAAGTGATCCAAATCATGTTATGACACAAAGATTTATGGCAGCCTTTTAAAAAAACGAAAGGAAGGGCCATGAAAATTAACAACAAAACTATGGTCACTATCGGAATCGGCATTGGCCTCGCAGCTTCTATGTTTGCATGTACGCCAAAGAAATCCTCTAACTCAGGGGGAGTGGCAATCAGTAAGAATGCAGCGGAAAAGGTCTATGTTGCTCCAGGTAAGCACGACGAATTTTATGCGTTTCTCTCAGGGGGATTCAGTGGACAGCTTGCTGTTTACGGACTTCCGTCGGGTCGACTCCTCAGAGTCATCCCTGTTTACTCTGTGAATCCAGAAAACGGTTATGGATTTACTGAAGAGACAAAAAAAATGCTCAACACCAGCCATGGATTTGTGCCATGGGACGACTCTCACCATCCTCAGTTGTCTTTGACTGATGGAAAAGTGGATGGTCGTTATGCCTACATCAATGCGAACAATACACCTCGTATTGCAAAGATTGATCTAAAGACATTCAAGACTACAGAAATCATTGAGGTTCCGAACTCTGGTGGTAACCACGGTTCTCCTTATTTGACTGAGAACACAGAGTACCTTATTGCGTCGACTCGTTTTTCTATCCCACTTCCCAACAAGGACGTGTCGCTAGATAAAATGAAGGAAGAAGTAAAAGGGACAATCTCTTTCATTAAGTTCGGCAAAGACGAAAAAATGGAAGTGGCTTTCCAGCTATTGGTTCCAGGTATCGACTATGACTTGGCCTCTTGTGGTAAAGGCATGTCTCATGGTTATTGCTTCCTGACTTCTTACAACTCTGAAAAAGCGTCGACTCTTATTGAGATCAATGCTTCTAAGAACGATAAAGACTTGTTGGCAATCGTAAACTGGAAAAAAGCTGAAGAGTGCGTGGCTGCGGGCAAGGCGAAGACAGTGGACGGTCGTCACGTGCACAATGAGTTGAATGAGAACACTCACACAGTGACTTCGGCAACTATCGACAAAGTGAAAATGTTGGACGTCAGAGATTGTGAAGGCGCATTGTACTATGCTCCCGTTGCAAAATCTCCGCACGGTGCTGACGTGGATCCTTCCGGTCAATACATCATCGCGGGTGGTAAACTTGCGGCTCAAATCACTGCTTATGATTTCAATAAAATCACTAAAGCAATCCAAGACAAGAAATTCACTGGTGACTACGATGGCGTGAAAGTCCTCGACTATGAATCTGTTTTGGCTGGTGAGGTGAAGAAACCTTGTCTAGGTCCTTTGCACACAGAGTTTGATGGAAAAGGCAACGCTTATACTTCGTGCTTCGTAAGCTCTGAAGTTGTTAAGTGGAAATTGGGTTCTTGGGAAGTTGTCGATCGTATGCCGACTTACTACTCTTTGGGTCATATCATGATTCCTGGAAGTGGATCTAAACAACCTTGGGGTAAATATCTATTGGCGATGAACAAAATCACCAAAGACAGATATCTGCCTGTAGGACCTGAGTTGCCTCAGTCAGCTCAGTTGATCGATATTTCTGGCGAAAAAATGGAAATGCTTTTGGACTTCCCGACTGTGGGTGAGCCGCACTACGCTGTAGCTTTGGAAGCGAATCTAATCAAAGACAAAGTGAAGAAAATTTATACTCTTGAAGAGAATAAACATCCATTCGTCGCTAAATCTGAGAAAGAAGCTCGTGTCGTGAGAGAAGGTAACGTGGTTCACGTTTACGGTACCGCAATTCGCTCTCACTTTATGCCTGACAATATCGAAGGTATCAAAGTGGGTGACACTGTGTACTTCCATATCACCAATCTTGAGCAAGACTGGTATATCGCTCATGGAGTCTCTATCATTGGGGCGAACACTTCAGAACTTCTGTTGATGCCAGGGGAAACAAATACATTTAAGTGGGAGCCAAGCAAGCCTGGCGTGTACC
>JANJTG010000433.1 GCA_024711265.1 Bdellovibrio sp.
GGCCACGTGAATGACGTCGCCGGCCTGGCACTGGTCGAGCGCCTGCCACGGGTCGCCGAAGGGCTTCGCCAGCGAGCCGTCACCGTCGCTGCCGGCCTTCACGAACCAGTCGCGCGCGTCGACGTCGAGCGCGAGGAGACACACTGCGAGCCCCACCACCGCAGTCGTATTTTTCATGGTGCGCGCGTTCTAGCAGGCCCGGCGGCACCTTGATGTGGGTCAAACGTTCGTCAGTACATCTTGCGCAGGCGCGCGGCGAAGAAGCCGTCGAGGCCCTCGGGGCCGGGCAGCGTGCGGAGGTAGCCCTGCCACGTGGGCAGCGCCGGGAGGCCGTTCGGGGGCTCGGCGGTGAACTCGGGGTGCGAGCGGAGGAACATCTCCACCTGGTCAGGGCCCTCCACGAGGTCGGTGCTGCACACGGCGTAGACGAGGAGGCCGCCGGGCTTGAGCACCTGCTGGCACTGCTCGAGGATCTCCCGCTGCAGGTGCGCGAGCTCGGCGATGTCCTTCTCCTGCCGCCGGTAGCGGAGCTCCGGGTGCCGCCGCAGCGTGCCGAGACCCGCGCAGGGCGCGTCGATGACCACCGCGTCGAACTCGCCGAGGGCCTCGGGGAGCGGCTGCGAGGCGTCGGCCTGCTGCAGCGTGAGGCGGCCGAGGAGGCCCAGGCGCTTCGCCTCGGCGTGGATCTTCGGCAGCTTGTTGCGGTGCACGTCGAGCGCGACGACCTCGTTGGTCTGCGCGAGGTGGCAGGCCTTGCCCCCCGGCGCGGCGCAGGCGTCGAGCACCCGCGCCGTCGGCGGCACCTGCCCGTAGACGGAGACGAGCTGCGCGGCCTCGTCCTGCACCTGCCAGAGGCCCTCCGCGTAGCCGAAGAGCTCCTCCACGCGGCCGGGGCTCTCGAGCACGATGCCCAGCGGCGAGAGCGTGGTGGCGTGCGCGGCGACGCCGGCGTCGTGCAGCTGCGCGAGGAGCTCGTCGCGCGTCACCTTCGCGGTGTTCGCGCGGATGACGACGGCCGGCGACTCGTTGTCGGCCTGGAGCATCGCCTTCGCGCGCTCGGGGCCGAACTGCCGCGTCCACCGGCGCACGAGCCACTCGGGGTGGCTGGTCTCGTAGGCGAGGCGCTGCACCTCGTCGCCGTCGCCCGGCG
>JANJTG010000435.1 GCA_024711265.1 Bdellovibrio sp.
GTATGAAGAAGAGTGATATTAAACTCGACTTTAATAACAATGTTTTGACGATTTCCGGGGAGCGTCTTCGCGAAGCCAAGGGCGAAGGAAAGTTTACGGAGAGAGTTTACGGGAAGTTTCAACGGAGCTTTTCTCTTCCTGCTCAAGTGAATGCGGATAAGATTCAGGCTCATTTTGAGGATGGAGTGCTCGAGATCACTGTGCCTAAGGCAGAGGGCGCGCGCAGTCATTCTATCAAGATTATGTAGAGACAAGGTTTTTCCTTGATCCCGGAAACCCATGTGTTTGAATAAGCACATGGGTATTCTATTACGAAACATTTCGACTCTTTTGACTTTACAAGAGGCGGCCCGCAAAGAGGGGCGCCATATCACGGAACAGGATCTGGGAATTCTTTCCCAGGCCGCGGTCTTGATTGAAAAGGATCGGATTGCCTGGGTAGGGCCTCAAAAAAAACTTCCCAAAGATCTTGCCAAGAAAAATCATCGTGAACTGGATTTGAAGGGTTGCACGGTGTTGCCGGGCTTCGTGGAATGTCACACTCATCTCATTTTTGCCGGCGATCGCGCTGCGGAATTTGAGATGCGCAACCAAGGAGTCAGTTACCAGGAGATTGCCGCTCGGGGAGGCGGAATTCTTTCGACGATGAAAAAAACGCGGGCTGCTTCTTTGGCGGATCTGGCGCGTTGGGGACAGGAAAGAGCGGAGCACTTTATTTCTCAAGGTGTGACCACCTTAGAGATCAAATCAGGTTATGCTCTTAATTCCAAAGATGAATTGAAGATGCTTCAAGCCGCACAGAAAATCCAGGGAGTACGAACCGTCTCTACGTTTTTAGGCGCTCACGCACTTCCTCCGGAGTTTAAATCCTATGAAGAGTATTTGCTGTTCCTGACGAATGAAGTATTGCCCGTCGTGAAGAAGAAAAAGCTGGCGCAGCGAGTGGATGTTTTTATTGAAAAAGGGTTTTTTCCTCCCGAGGTTTCGGAAGTTTATTTGCGCCGGGCTCAAGAGTTGGGCTTTGATGTTTTAGTTCACGCTGATCAGTTGTCCTTAAGCGGAGGCAGTGAGGTGGCTATCAAGGTGGGGGCCTCGTCTGGGGATCATCTCTTGCAAGTGAGCCCTAAAGAAATTCAGTCTTTAGCAAAATCCGAGGTGACTTGCGTCTTGTTGCCGGCGGCAGATCTTTACATGAAAACCAAATATCCTCCAGCGCGTGAGATGATTGAGGCAGGGGCGCGAGTGGCGTTGGCGACGGACTATAATCCCGGCAGTTCTCCCACTCAGGATCTGAATCTCGTGGGCCTTTTGGCTCGTTTGGAAATGAAGATGAGTTTGCCAGAAGTCATCGGAGCCTACACGGTAGGCGCGGCTCATGCCTTGAATTTGCAGAAGGACGTGGGTTCTTTAGAGGTGGGCAAGTCTGCTGATATTTTGTGCATCGAGAAAGATTGGAGGACTTTGTTTTACAGTGTGGGAGAGTCCACCAAGAAGGTGGTTTTCTCGAGAGGGAAGAAGGTTTTTAACAATCTAAAATAATCTGATGCTTCAGAAAATTTAAGATTCTTAAAATTTCCTTTGAACTATGACCTCTTTTCTTTCTAGTCTTGAGCTGTGTCTGTTCCGGGGGGAGTAACAACATGAGAT
>JANJTG010000439.1 GCA_024711265.1 Bdellovibrio sp.
TGTACACCTCGCGCGACCACGCGATTTCCGAGCCCGTCGTGGCCGCGTGCAAGGCAATCGAGCGGGTCGGGCGTTTCAGTACAGTCTTCTCACGTCACGCTCTGGCGTGGCAACACCTCTGGCGACGCTTCGACGTGCACCTCGCCCCAAGTCTCGGTGCTTCCGCGCTGAATGTGCCGATGCTGCTGAGGCTGAACGTCTTTCATCTGCTGGAAAGCGCATCGATCAACTCGATCGGCCTCGACATCGGCATTCCCGCTCGCGGCTGGACCGGGGAGGCATACGAAGGCCACGTCTTCTGGGACGAACTCTTCATTTTTCCGACGCTGAACTACCGCATGCCGGAGATCACGCGCTCGCTCCTGATGTATCGCTACCGGCGGCTCGACGAAGCGCGCGAGGCGGCGAAAGCCGCTGGCTATGCAGGCGCGATGTTTCCGTGGCAGAGCGGGAGCGACGGGCAGGAACAGACGCAGGAAGTGAACCTGAATCCTTTTTCGGAGCGATGGGTTCCCGACAACTCGTACCGGCAGCGTCACGTCAGCGCCGCGATCGCCTACAACGTGTGGCAGTACTACCAGGTCACGGACGATGTCGAGTTCCTGCAGTATTTCGGCGCGGAACTGATCCTCGAGGTGGCGCGCTTCTGGTCGAGCATCGCAACGTTCAACGAGCGTCGTGCACGCTACGAGATTCGGGGCGTGATGGGCCCCGACGAATTCCACGAGGCCTACCCGGACGCGCCCGTGCCGGGCCTTGACAACAACGCGTACACCAACGTGATGGCGGTGTGGGTGCTGTGCCGGGCGCTCGACGTCCTCGAGCTGCTGCCCGACCTGCGTCGGGCCGAACTGGCAGAGCGGCTGCAGCTGACTGCAGACGAAACGGCGCGCTGGGACGACGTGAGCCGCAGAATGTATCTGCCATTCCATGGTGACGGCATCATCAGCCAGTTCGAAGGCTACGAGCGCCTCGAAGAGCTGGACTGGGAACGTTACCGTCTGCGCTACGGAAACATCCAGCGCCTGGAACTGATACTCGAAGCGGAGAACGACAGCGCGAATCGCTACAAGGCTTCGAAGCAGGCCGACGTTCTCATGCTGTTCTACGTCTTTTCGGCCGACGAGCTTCGCGAGCTCTTCGGGCGCCTCGGATACGAGCTGGCGCCCGAGGCGATACCCCGAAACGTCGACTACTACGATCGCCGCTCGTCACACGGATCCACGCGGTGCCGAGTAGTTCATGCCTGGGTGCTCGCACGGTCGGACCGCAAGCGCGCGATGAAGTATTTCGCAGAGGCGCTGCAGAGCGACGTGGCGGATATCCAGCAGGGCACGACTGCCGAAGGCGTGCATCTGGGTGCCATGGCCGGAACGGTCGATCTCGTGCAGCGAGTCTCCACGGGCATCGAGATTACGGGCGATGCGTTGCGATTCAGCCCCCGCTTGCCCGATGCGCTGACCCGGCTCGATATGCGCATCCGCTATCGTGGCCATACGCTCGATCTGAAGCTCACCGGCGATGCGCTCGAAGTGCGCTCCCACGAAAGCAGTGCGGCGCCCATCCGCGTTCAGTCGAAAGACGAGATTCGCGTG
>JANJTG010000142.1 GCA_024711265.1 Bdellovibrio sp.
GTATGAACAACCACGCCAACCACATGAAGAATGGCGATAATTAAAAAGCCATTGGCAAAGAGTTCATGGATATCTTCATAGGCTTCTTTATTTCCAGTCGACATCAGATAACCGGTCACGGCCAGTCCGAGGGCTAGCAGCATCATGGCAATGGCTGCCCAACTGGATGCGGGATTGTGTCCCAGACTGCGCGCTGAGCGAGCGGTCACAATATCTGAGAAATATTTAACTAGTTTACCGGGATTGAGTGGAAACTCCGAGAAGCGCGCATAGCGCGTACCCACAAATCCCCAAACAATGCGTAAAAGAGTTAAAAAGGCCAAGGTGAAGCCCAGAAGCATGTGATACGAAAAAAGCGGAGAGTCATCGTCCACAGTTTTGCCGATAAAAAAAGATCCTACAAAAAGACCGGCAAAGATCCAGTGGAAGAGTCGGGTGGGAAGATCGTAAACAAGTTGATTTCTCATAACTGCTCCTTTTTAAGACAAAAGATGCTTTAAGAATCGCTTATTTTCCAAAAAAGTCCATGGACCGAATGACCTATAACAATAAAATTCAGGACGTTAGAGGGTCTAACTCAGTCTTTCTTTTGAAAGGCCTTCCACTCACGCAGTTTACGAATGCTCTGTTGCAATACAGTCTCTAAAATCACAAGTTCCTTTTTGGTGGGCGTATTTTGTAAAAGCATACGACGGAGGACTGTATACACATTGATCTTTCTTTGTCGCGTCAGATCAAAACCCATTTCTTCCAACCATATTTTTAAGGTGGCGTCGGGATTGATTCCCTCAATTCCTTGAGGGGCTCGTCGTGCTTTTCCACCGTCCAGGCGGGTGCGTTCGCCGCCCCACTGAAGACGGAGGGAGTACATGGCAAGTAACGTGGCTTGAGCCAGATTCAAACTCCAGTTTTCCCCAAAGGTCGGAAGGCAAGCGCAGAAATTGGCGTGTTCCAGGTCCTCGGCAGAAAGCCCCCAGTCTTCGGGGCCAAAGACCAAGTGCACAACATACGGAATTTCACTTTGCAGTTGGAACTGAGGAGCGTGATCGGCGATGTCGTTTAGAACCTCGTCGATGTCACGAACTTGGCGGCCTTTGCCATCGCGAGCGGTGAAACAAATCTTAATGCTTTCAGGTTCTTTTTCCAGAAACTCGTTCCATGAAGAATAGGTGACACGATTTTGCAATCCGGTTTGTCCCGTGGCGGCTGTCTGTTGCGCTTCATAGGTGATGTCACAAGCCGGAGCGATGAGGATGAGTTTGTCACATCCCATGTTACTCATCGCGCGAGAGGTCGCGCCAATATTTCGTTCATAGATCGTGCGCACCAAAACAATGCGCACTTCAAAGGGACGTCGCGGTTTCATTAAAGAGCTCCTGATAAACTCAGACCGTCTTGAATAAGGTCCCGAGTTTTCTCATCTGTCTTTGCGAGATTCTCAAGGTCTGCTTGGAGTTGTCCTTTCAAGGCGGACTGAGGCGCCCGAGCATTGATGAGCTCCAAGGACTCTAGCACCAGCAACCAGTCCGTCGGGAACTCGGCGCGATGAGATTTTAAAACAGAATCCAATGACTGAACTAAAGCATCGCCTTGAGTTTTGTCTTCACGAAGCTTTCTGATGGCTCCATAGTGAGCATGTTTTAACAATTCTTTTTCAGAATACTTAGGGGCAGGAACTCGCTTTGCGACAAAATCGGTGATCTCACCATAAGCTTCGCGATCGGCAGGCCCTCCGAAGACAGAAGTGACGGAAGATCCAACGGCCATATCAAAAGTGCCCCATTCGGGTGAGAACAGAACGCGGCCTTGAAATTCGGCTTTGGCGTTGGTCAAAGTGATTAAAATGGTTTTTCCATTTTTGACTAAGCGACTTTGTACTGTTCCAGTCACCACAACTCCTGAAGTGTATTCAAGGCGGGTGATTTTTCCAGGTTCGACTTGCAAAGAGGTCCACTCGGCATCAGTGAAAGTCGAGGGGCATTTTGCGGGAAGAGCTTTTAAAAAACCCACGGGGGTTCCAAAGCCCTGCGCATGATAAGTTTTGTTATGTCCAGGAAGTTCCTGATCGGCAAAACAAAGTTGCGAAGGTCCTTGCAAACGCAGATAGGCCACTTCGTTATGGGCCGTGAGGGCCTCCACAATCTGCCCCGAAATCTGCAGACCTGAATTGAGTTCGGCGCTGTTGACGGATTGTGCTTGAATCGCTTTGTTAAGTCCCTTAAGGCCTCCCACTCGGAAGGCCATCTGGGCTGCCATATCTTCCAGAACCTGGGAAAGGCTTTTAAAGTCAGCGGCAACATAAAGTTGTGGCTGAGGTTCGGTGATGTCATAACCCATCTTGATGCAATCCACAGTCAGAGGAATCTTTTTCACCTTGGCACTGAGGCACCATTTCGATTCGCCTACGCTGGAAAGAAGACCGGCCCCGAAGATCTTTGGATTATCAAGATTTCCGATCAATCCATATTCAGCCGTCCACCAGTTCATGCGTGAAAGTTCCGAAGCTTCCGAGATATGAGAGATGGACTTTCCGACTTTCTCTAAGTTGTCTTCGGCGCTTTTGATTTCGGCGGCGGTTGAAGAAGGATTTTCTTTAACATCTGATAGTTCACGGATGGCTTCGTAAAGATCTAAGTCTTCTTTACTGATGATGGCCTTTTTCGCCACTTGAGCGTATTGGCGAAGATAGTCAGAAAACTCAGGATGAATCAGAATCGGAGCATGTCCCGCCGCTTCGTGCACGATATCGGGAGCTGGCGTGTAAAGAAGATGATCCAGAGTTCTCATGTCGGATGCGATGGGCAGAACTCCCAAAGACTGCAATTCCATGAATGCGGCAGGCGGGATGAATCCACTGACCGGCAGCGCTCGCCATCCGAACTTTTGCAGCTTTTCGCTGATCTCTTCGATACGGGGAATGCACTCGACATCGATGCCGGTCTTCTGCAGACCTTCAACATAACACTCGTGGGCGTGTTTAGAGAGATAGGCTTTGAGTTGGCGCAAGATATAGCGCCACACAGCTTGATCTACAGGCGTGTACTTTTC
>JANJTG010000447.1 GCA_024711265.1 Bdellovibrio sp.
CATCGCCGGCCTGCGGGCCAACTGGCGCCTCGACTGATCAGCCGCGAGTCGGGGCCACGACGGGCGCGACGTGGGGCGCCGTCGCGCGCGGCCTGAGCACCACGAGCACCGTCGCAACGACGACCAGGGCCACGGCGACGACGGTCTCGGCGCCGATGCGCTCGTTCCCCAGCCAGGCCCCGAGCGCCACGGCGATGACCGGGTTCACGTAGGAGTAGCTGGTGGCCACCGCGGGCCGGGTGTTCGCGAGCAGCCACGTGTACGCGCTGTAGGCCACGAGGGAGCCGAAGACGCAGAGGTACACCCAGGCCGCCACCGCGCGCATGGGCGGCGCCGTCGGCACGGTCTCTCCCACCGCCGCGCTCACCACGCCCATCACGAGCCCGCCGGTCACCATCTGCGTCGCGGCCGACATGAGCCCCGGCGCCAGCGGCAGCGCCCGCGCGAGGAGCGACCCGAGCGCCCAGCTGATGGGCGCGAGGAAGAGGAGCACCGCGTGCAGCGGCTCGGCCCGCAGCTCCCCGCTCACCCCCAGCACCGCGACCCCGGCGAACCCCAGCACCAGCCCCAGCCACTCGCGCGGCGTGGTCTTCGCCCCGAAGAAGCGCCCGAGCGCCCCCACCCACAGCGGCATGGTGCCGCAGACCACGGCCGCCACGCCCGAGGAGAGCTTCTGCTCGGCCACGGCGACCGTGCCGTTGCCCAGCACGAACATGAGCACGCCCACCGGCGTGGAGAGCGCCCACTGCCGCGCCGTCGGCCAGGCCGCTCCGCGCGCCCGGAGGATCGCCAGCAGCACCAGGCCCACCAGCACGAAGCGGGTGGCCGCCATGAGGAACGGGGGGAGCCCCTCCACCGCGACGCGCATCGCGAGGTAGGTGGACCCCCAGATGACGTACACGGCGCCGAGGGCGGCGACGGTGGTGCGGGGCGAGGGCTCGACGGCGGTGGCGGGCATACGACGCGCTGCGCTGTAACGCGCCGACGGCCCCCACGCAGCGACTTCCTGTAACGGGGGCCGCGCGCCCCGGCCCGGAGCGCGTTATGCGGGGCGCCATGCCAGACGGGACCCACACGACCTTCTGCCGGATCTGCGAGGCCCTCTGCGGCCTGCAGGTGACGGTCGAGCACGGCCGGGTGACGGCCACGCACCCCGACCCGGCGCACGTCGCCAGCGGCGGCTTCTCCTGCCCCAAGGGCCTCAAGCAGTCGAACCTCTACGACTCGCCCGATCGGCTCCAGTACCCGATGAAGCGCGTCGGCACCCGCTGGGAGCGCATCAGCTGGGAGCAGGCGCTCGAGGAGATCGGCGCGAAGGTGAGGCAGCTCCGCGCCGAGCGCGGCGCCGACAGCGTCGGCATGTACGTGGGCACCGCCGCGGGCTTCGGCGTGCTCCACCCGGTCTTCGCGCAGGGCTTCATGACGGGCGTCGGCAGCAAGTCGATGTACGCCTCGGCCACGCAAGACTGCTCGAACAAGTTCGCCGTGGCGCGCCAGGTCTACGGCTTCCCCTTCACCCAGCCCTTCCCCGACCTCGATCACACGCGCTGCCTCGTCATCGTCGGGGCGAACCCGGTGGTGTCGAAGTGGAGCTTCCTCCAGGTGCCCAACCCCGGGCGCACGCTGCAGGAGCTGCGCGAGCGCGGCGCGAAGGTGATCGTCGTGGACCCGCGGCGCACCGAGACCGCGAAGGTCGCCAGCCAGCACGTCTTCATCAGGCCGAACACCGACGTCTTCTTCTACCTCTCGTTCCTCGCGGAG
>JANJTG010000196.1 GCA_024711265.1 Bdellovibrio sp.
GATGAGTCGACGCAATCAATTCAAGGCGACCCTCGTGATTATTATCGTCGTCTGGCATTCCCGAAGTATTACATGGGAGCTTTTGACGCCTTCTTCAATCCCTACGTTGAAGCTTTAATGTATTTCCCAACTCAAGAAGTCCCAAAACTGGAAATGAAAACCGTTGTGGATGATCTTTTAGCGGCCAAATCTAAGAAAGTTCATACAGGCTACATTGGAGCTATTGACTCGACCGCTCACACTCAAAAAGATCGCCTTTTTCCCGTTATCAAAGCTCTGGATACAGAAATCACTCGCCTTATTAAGTCATATAAAGAAAAAGGCCAGGACATTGAAATCGTCCTGGTTTCAGACCACGGTAATATTGGTCGTTTCCAAGAAGGACAGCCTGAACAAGAGTTGATCGGGGTTGATATCGCCAAGGTCATTGAGCGCGCGGGCTTTAACAATGTTCAACAACTCAAAGAGCAAAAAGACGTCGCCGTCCCCCTCATGGCGTTGGGAACTTGGGGACCTGTGTATATGAAAGACCGCAAGATGATGAAAAATCTGATCCAGGAATTCCGCAAGGAAACTTGGTTTGATATGGCGGTTTACGTGAATAGAAATACGGCGCAAGAAACATTGATGACCGTCATCAGCTCTCAGGGAGAAGCCAAGGTTCAGTTCGATAAGAAGAACAATCTTTACTATTATTTTGCTGAAGCCGGAAATCCGCTGCAAATCCCTCAGGAGTTTGTTTCAACTCAAGCGGCACCGAAAGCCATCAAAGCGGCTGATGTCTTCAACGTCACTGCCAAATCCATCTATCCTGATTCTTTATTCCGCCTTGTTGAATCCGCTTCCGAAAGAAACTTTGATTTCCCTGATTTCATCCTCACCTTGAAAGACGGTTACTACATTCAGTCCTCTTTGGGCGCGTTCACTAAAATGTACCGCACCCATGGTTCTTTGACGGCTGCGTCCTCTTATGGACTTTTGGCTTCCACCAAAAGAAAAGTTCCTGGTCAAATTCGCTCCAAAGACATTCTGCCTTTCCTCGGGGTTGAAGCGAAGGATCTTTTCGGCAACACCGCAAAGAAGGATTCCTTGTCAGGAAAAGAATCTTTGCAAGAAGTTCTTGCTAACTATAAACAGGGCGTAGAAACACAAGCGAAAGATCTTTCACAAAAACGCATCTTCCAACACATCTCACGCTTTGTTTCTGATACTCGTCCTTATTTCTTAGTCTCTGAGATGAAAAGTTTTATGGACGCCTTTAAGTTTGACCCCTTCAAACAACCGGGTGCTCAGTCGCTTTCTCCCATGAATTTCGATATTTCAAAGTTCGACGTGAACAGCATGATCAGCCCCGAGGATATCGGTGCCGTGACTGACGCGGTTTTAACTTCGGGTTCTATTGAAAATCTTATGAACGATCCCCGCATTGAAAAGGTCAAAGAAAAGGTCGGCCTGCTTAAAGGGGCCAAGACCGCGACTCTGGATTTAAAACACCAAGACCTGACTGGCGACAATAGCTTCATCAAAAGCATCACCACCTTCGTGCTTCCCGCTAAACGCGCGGTCATGAAGATGTATCAGATGCCATATCTGCTTGAAAAATCCATCGTCGTTCAGGAAAAACCCTTCTTGCCGGACCCCCGCGGTATGGCCTTCGCACGCGAGTGGACTTCATTAAAAGACAAATACGTACAAAGCCACAAAAGCCTCAACTCGAAGTTTATGGGGACCGCGATGGTGCAACAACTTCTTCAAGAAACCATCAAAGAAGCAGATCTTGAAGACCGCATTTATCCAACACCTTTAACAAAGATCTACAATCAGAAGTTGGAAGATCTGACTATTGTTTACGTACCTGGAATCTATAACAGCATTTTCGATAAAGAGATCTTCAGTTTGGGACTCAACGCCTTGAGTGACGAGTTTGGCTTGCGTGTGATTCAGCCACCTGTGGAAAGCACCTGCGCCAGCGATTTAAACGCCGACATTATTCTGAACTATCTTCGCGAAGACTTCAAAACCCGCACACAACGTGGACATGCGACACCTAAATATCTGATCTTGGGATATTCTAAAGGTGCCGTGGATGCTCTTCATGCCTTCACAAAAAATCCAAGCTTTATCTCAAGCTACGTAAAAGGATTCGTGGCGATCGCCGCTCCTTTGCACGGCTCCAGCATCCTGAACACCACCGATGTTCCGTTCGCACTGGTCTCGGCTTTGTCTGAAAAGCAAGGACCTGCCGTTTGCCAGACAGACAAGACGGCGGCTAAGTCAATCACTCCCACCGCCATGGACGCCTTCTGGAGAAAAAACGAAAGAGCTTTGATTGGTTTGACTCGCTATTTCTCGGTCACTTTTGAAAGCGACCCAGAAGATTCTCATATCTTCATGAAAGCGACAAAAATCATCGCCCAATTTGATGAAAACAACGACGGTGTCGTCACGGTATCGTCCTCGAAGTTCCCGCAAAAATTGATGGCCGTGGATATGGGAACCGTCAAGGCTGACCATCTTGCCGGAATTCTTTCTTCTCGTTTTAATCAAAAAGCTTTCATGAAAG
>JANJTG010000218.1 GCA_024711265.1 Bdellovibrio sp.
AAAAGCCCCAGAAAGAAAAACAGGGGAACAGTTACAAAATGAAAGACGGGAATAAGAATGGATAAAAGGGCAATCCCCCAGAAGAGGCCCAGTTTTTTAAATGCCTGAAGGGCCCTGTCTGATCGAGAGAAATCTTGGATGTAAACAAAACCCTCACTGCGACGTTCGTCGTTGACGTTGCCAACGATAAGAAC
Source organism: Bdellovibrio sp. (assembly GCA_024711265.1). GTDB lineage: Bacteria > Bdellovibrionota > Bdellovibrionia > Bdellovibrionales > Bdellovibrionaceae > Bdellovibrio. The sequence goes on from JANJTG010000218.1 coordinate 195, forward strand.
TTTTCTTCCTTTAAGAGTGTCATCCATCAGAGCCATCTCCCAGTCAAACTAGATTGGGACCCATGATGGCGTCCTGTCAAAGTCTTTCGGCCATAATATTTAAAATTCTCTCGCAGGCTTTCCCATCGCCAAAAGGATTTTTGGCTTGTGACATGCGACGATAGATCTCTGGATTATCTAAAACCTCGGACGCAGTATCCACGAAGGCCTTTTCCTCCAGAGGAATAAGTTTTGAGGTGCCTGCAGCGATAGCTTCCGGGCGCTCTGTTTTTTTGCGAGCGACAAGGATGGGTTTTCCCAGCGACGGCGCCTCTTCTTGAACCCCTCCGGAATCAGTGATGATCAGATGGGCGCGATTCATCAGATAAACGAACGGTACATAATCAATAGGCTCACAAAGCCAGATGCGACTTTGTCCCATGTGTGCGGGGGTGCCCTTGTCAATCCATTGAGCATGGTCTCCGAAAATCTTTTCAGCAGAGGCTCGCACTTGGGGATTCATATGCAGAGGAATCAAAAGTTCGACATCTTCCCTTTGTGAAAGAGCCACCAACCCTTTCATGACCTCTTCCATGGGGACGCCAAAGGACTCTCTGCGGTGAACCGTGACCAGAATAAATTTCTTCTTGGGATTAAGAAAGGAATAGGTTTTATCAAACGATGCTCTTAACTCGGGAGAATCCGCTAGTTTCTTTATCACTGTGAAGAGGGCGTCGATTCCCGTATTGCCGGTGACGTAGATATCCTCATCAGAATAGTGTTCACGAAGAAGATTTTCCCGAGAAGGTTCTGTCGGCGAAAAGTGCAGGGAAGCTACAAGGCCCGTGGCCTTGCGATTGAATTCTTCGGGATAAGGAGAATAAATATCTCCGGACCGCAAGCCCGCTTCAATGTGCATGACGGGGACTTTGTGATAAAAAGCAATCAGACTTGCAATAAAACAACTTGTGGTATCCCCTTGCACGACGACGGCGTCCATCTTGTGAGCATTTAAAATATCGTGCAGCCCTCTCATGACGCCAATAGAAATGTCTGCCAAAGACTGTCCCGGCTTCATCAAATCCAAATCGAAATCGGGAGTGATCTCAAAAAAGTTTAAAAGAGGTTTAAGCATTTCGCGATGTTGTCCCGTGGAGCAAACATAAGTGCGAAAACGGCGATCGCTCTTCGCTTGAAGTATGAAAGGAGCAAGTTTGATAGCTTCAGGTCGGGTTCCGAATACGACAATTATGTTTTTCATGAGTCGTAACCTATGGCGGGGGATTATTCTTTGGCAACTTTATTATTGTTACATCAGTTTAATTACTTTTCTCATTCATCCTCGATTAGCGTTGTCTCAACTTTTTGTAGGTGAATCATGAAAATCTCATCGAGATATTTTTTGTACGTTGTAGGTCTTGTTGTCTTGATGACTTCATTGTCGAAGGCTTCAGAAATCGAAGACAAGATGTCTTACCAGTTGGTAAGAAAGTTTCGGCAAGAACTTTATTCTGAAAGTACTTACTATCAAAAATATGACATCGTTACGGAAAGTCGACTGCGTTCTTATATTTCTATCGTGCAAGATGAGCGATGGGAGTTGCGTCCGTACGTGGGAGTCTCCTTTCAGTATCAAACTCCTGGGGCGCAAAGTAAGTATTTTGCTAACACCGTCAATCCAGCTCTCGGACTGCAAATCTTGTATTTGCGAAAGATCTCTCTTTCTTTGCAGGGGGGCGTTCGAACGAACGTGTCGCAACCTGAAAATCAAAGTGAGTGGGACCCACGCGTGGTTTTAAGCGCGGGGGACTTCGTCTCTTGGGTCGGGTTGAAGTTTCCTGCGGTGTTCACCGAGATCTATGGGGAAAGCGCGTATCTGCCCAGGCTTTCTAGTACTCCCGTTTCAACGCTGTGGATGAAACAGGGATATCGTATCAAGTTAATTTCGCGTCTCTATCTGGATCCCTATGCGGAACTGTTCTTTCGTGAAAGTCGCTCTGCCGATTTAGGTCCTTCTTTGACGCAAACGCGGGGGGGCGCACGTCTTCTGTGGACTGATGACTCATGGACTGTGGCGGGGCTGATTTATCACAACTTTAGACAAGATGATGCCTCTGCGGCGACAGAAGGTCTTTTGGTGGTAGGAGGGAATTTCTAATGAACATCGCGGGCATTGAATTCGAACATCTCTTTGTGAATTTAGTCTACTCCGTTGTTTTTGTGACTTTTGTTTTTACGTTGGATGATCTCTTTATTGATTTCATTGCCGCTGTGCGAAGGTTAAAGCCTCGTTGTCTCACCCTTAAAGAATTGATGCAAATGACTGAGACGCGACAGAAAAATATCGCCATTATGATCGCCAATTGGAAAGAGGCGGATGTCATCGCGCCGATGATTCGCGGAAATCTGCGAGGAATTAAATACGACAACTATACGTTCTTCCTCGGGGTCTATCCCAATGACACCGAAACCTGGCGGGAGGCTAAAAGACTGGAAGAGCTTTTTCCAAAGCGTGTGATGGTCGTTGTTAATACGATGCAGGGGCCGACCTCCAAGGGGCAGATGCTCAACGAAATGGCCCGACGGATATTGGAATCGGAAGTGGTCTCAGGGATTCAGTATGATCTGTTTTTGATGCAGGATTCAGAAGATGTTCTTCATCCATATTCGTTGACACTGTTAAATCAATTTAGCTGTCAGTCCGAGTTTATTCAAATTCCTGTCTTTTCTTTCGATGTGCCAAAGAAGTCTTTAGTCGCCGGGGTCTATATTGACGAGTTCAGCGAATCTCATACGAAGGATCTTTTGGTTCGCCAGGAGTTAGGGGCAGCGATCCCGTCTGCCGGAGTGGGAACTTTGTTGTCGAGGGAGCTCATGCTCAGTGCGATGCTTCTGCAAGGGGGGCACTTTCTTAAAGAGGACACCCTGACAGAAGATTATCATTTGGGAATCATGACAAAGATCATGGGATTCCGAAGTCAGTTTCTTTGTGTGCAAATTGAAATGCCCC
>JANJTG010000032.1 GCA_024711265.1 Bdellovibrio sp.
CTGAAAGCCGCTTTGGACGAAAAAACAAAGGCCTTTATCTCTGTCGATGAGAAAATTAATAATCTCAACATCGGTCAAATTGAGGCCCGCCTTAGCGCTGCTCAAGAATAAAATCAAATTAGAGTGTATCGAAAATTTAAATTCTGATTGAGGGAGAGAAATCTCCCTCTTTTCTTTTAGAATTGGTGGTCTGTACTAGACTCGAACTAGTGACCTCTCCCATGTCAAGGGAACGCGCTACCAACTACGCCAACAGACCAATAAGAAGGAAGTATTATTAATAACTTACTGCTTTCAGAGTGGCAACTAGGAAAAGTAAATTTGTGTGCCTAGCAAGACGGGCAAAGATCGAAACGGGGCCGTGACGCGGTCGTTCAACCCCGTTTTCGCTCCACTTTCTAAGGTCTTTCTACGATCGCCGCGACTCCCATGCCGCCCGCAGTACAAATTGAGATCAACCCACGGCCCGAACCTTTTTGAGCCAGCATTTTAGAAAGACTTGCAAGTATTCGCCCTCCAGTCGCCGCAAAGGGATGACCCAAGGCCAAACTGCCTCCCTTCACATTCATTTTACTTCTGTCAATAGAACCCAAAGCCTTACTTTCACCCAACTGAGTTCGGCAGTATTCCTCTGACTCCCAAGCCTTGAGGGTGCAAAGAACTTGACCAGCAAAGGCTTCGTGGATTTCATAGAAATCAAAATCCTGAAGCTTCAAATTATTTCGTCTTAAAAGCTGCGCCACCGCGCGTGTCGGGGCCATCAATAACCCCTCGCCCTTCACAAAATCGACAGCGGCATAATCCGCATCAACCAGATAAGCTAAAATAGGAAGACCCTTTTTCTTCGCAAAGTCCTCGCTGCCCAATAAAACCGCCGAAGCCCCATCACTTAAAGGAGTGCTGTTTCCAGCCGTCAAGGTGCCCGTTCCGGTGAAATCAAAAGCGGGTTTTAGTTTTGCTAGTTTTTCAATACTGGTATCGCCTCGCACGAAGGAATCCTTACTGAGTCCTTTAAAATCAAAAACCAAATCTTTATAGAAGCCTTCTTCATAAGCTCGCGCGGCATTGATATGACTGTGATAGGCCAATTCATCTTGGGCTTCTCGGGTGATTCTCCAATCCTTCACCATCATTTCACAATGTTCCCCCATAGAATGCCCCGTGCGGGGCTCCTGAACATTAGGAAAGCGTGGCTTAAGATATTGAGGCTTTAATTCACTGAATTTTTTAAGTCGCGCCATCAACGATGGTTCTTTTTGAGCCTCCATCATGATCCACGAAAATTCGTGAGGTAAAACCCCGGCAATATCGCTGTTTGTGTCGGTGCCTCCAGCAATACCACTTTCGATTTGTCCGGCAGCAATTTTTAAAGCGATCTGGGCAGCCGTCTCAAGTCCTGTACCACAAGCCCGTTGGACATCATATCCCGGCGTGTGAGGATCTAGTCCCGAACTTAAGACCGATTCCCGTGCCAAGTTCCAGTCCGAGGCATTTTTCATGACAGCCCCTAAAGAGACATCTCCCAAAAGCTCCCCTTGCAGATTGGTTTTTGCCACAAGGTCTTTCAAAGTTGCCGTAAGAAGCTCACGATTGGAAGTGCGGGAGTAGTGCGTGAAGGACTTGGTGAAGGGAGTTCTAGACCCACCTAGGATTGCCACGGGTCTGAATGTTTTATTGTGAGCCATATGTTCTCCTTTTTTAGAACTTGATTCTACCTACCGATAGGTAGATAATACTGTTGTATTTTATCTAATGCAAGGACGGATCATGGACACCCGAACTAGAGCTCTAAATCTAAGTCGACATTATTTGCAAACACTTGGATTTAATGGCTTTAGCTTTCAAACCATCGCCGATGCTTTGGGCATAAAGAAAGCGAGTCTGCATTATCACTTCGCCTCAAAAGAGGATCTGGGATTGGCTTTATTGGAAGAATACGAAAAATCCTATAAAGACTGGACTAGAAAAATCGAGTCTCTGTCCGCACAAAAAAAGCTAGAGCAAATGCTAGTGGTTTTTTACAAAATGGCCTTAGATGAAAACAAGATCTGTCCCTCGGGAGTTCTTTGTTCTGACTTTAACACCTTACCTAAAAACATGAAAAAACAACTTTTGAAGTTTCATGAATTTCAAAGAACCTGGCTTAAAGAAACCCTTCGCCAGGGAGTTCAAGAAAAGGCCTTTCGCAAAGATCTGAATATCGATGCCACGGCCGATCTTCTTTTGGCCAGTATCCAAGGAGGACTGCAGATGGCACGCCTTCGCGGAGAATCAGAAACTTTTAAGGCTTTTACAAAAAATCTGCTTAAGAACTTGTCCTAAGATTCTAGCCTCGTGTGAAAATATCCCAGTCCTGCAGATTATACTTTTCAAGAATCTTTTTAAGATCCCCATTAATCCGGGCATCACTAAACCACTTTTCTAAATTGTTAGGCAAATAGCCAAACTCAGGTTGTTTAGGGGTCCCCACCAGCACCAAGGAATTAAATCCTGTCAACGACGTCGCCGCAAGACGTAAGGAAGGGTTTGATTTTTTCGCTAAAGAATAACGAAGAACATTATAATCACCCAAAGCCATGGAGGCCCTTCCTTCGACGATCATCTTTATCATGCGCTCTGAAATATCTGAACCCGTTAACTTCGTTCCCTTGATGGCATAATCAATATCTACTTTCAGATCCGGATCCATCGCCATATCGCCAAAGATCACTTTTTTATTTCTAAAAGATTCTTCGTCAATAATAGCCTCTTTGTCAGAAACAGGAAGAAGGGCCCCTGTATAACTAACACCCAGCTTGGGACCCATGACACGAATATCAGGCAGATAACGTATAATATAAGAAGGGACAATAATGTAATTCACCTTCCCCGCTTGCAAAGCAGAGACTAAGCGAGTGTTTGGAATACTTTCCAGTTGAAATGAGAAGTCCCGAGATTTTGCGACCTCATTAAGAATGTCATAGATATATCCACTCCATTTTCCGGGACCCGTTTCACAAAGATAAGGACAAAGCGGCGCAACGCCTATCCGAATATTCAATATGTTCCGATTTTTATCACTGGAGGGCTGACGATTCTGGTCGCTGGATAGTTTTTGCTGTTCCCGCTTAGTAAAACTCGCAGTCGGTCTCCCCATCCACCCTGGATATTCTTTCAGATTGTGTTTGGTCACGGGGAATGTAGGAATTAACTTTTTTTGAGCAATCGACTTCCCTAAAAGATGGGAAATAAGTGTTCGCGCTGTTTCTCGTCCTAATTCTGCACAGTACTGGGCAGAATTGACAACAGTCAAACGTTCCTCTTTTATGTTTTGAATTGATTCCGGAGCGCCGTCAAAGGTGGCGTGGCGGATCTCTGTTCTCTTCTTTTCCCACAGTGCTTTGACGATTGAAATTCCACCACCGTCATTCACAGTAAGGATTAAGTCCACACTGCCCTTGTTCGGAAAATCCTGAAGAAATTTTTTTGCAGCTTTTTCGCCAGATTCAGGATCAACAGCATCATAGCGTTTCAAAACACGAAATTTTTGCCCTCGACTGCGAAGAGCATCAAAGAAGCCGTCAACACGATCGATGGTTGAGGAAACTCGCGGATATTCAAAAACGACGATCTGAATCTCATAGGAACGACTAAAAAGAGACTCGACATGAAGACCATCGTCCCATCCCCCCTGATAGTTGTCGCTTGTCAGGAAAGAGGTCAATGTCCCGTTCGCAATATACTGATCATAAGCGATCACAGGGATGTTTGATTTGTTAGCTAATAAAAGACCCGGCACAAGAGCTGAATTGTCCGTGGGCTGAATGACAATGGCATGCGGCTTCTTTTTTATCGCCTCATCCATTTGCTCCACTTGCTGAAAAATACCCTGCCGCCCCTCGCCCGCAACGTATGGCGTGATGTTGATTTTATCTGGACCTTTTTTATTGAAATTATTGATTTCTTCCTCGAAGCCCCTTCGCATCGCAACCTGGCCTTCGATTTTCATACTCCAATAAAGAGCAGACACATCCCAAGTTTTAGCTTGAGATGACAAACCGTAGATATTGACGATGGTAAATAACACGACGGAGAGAGTTTTCACTCCGTCCATTATATTTAAGGGTCTTCAAATATCAAATTCCCTAGAGAATATTACGAGCAATTAACAAATCCACGCGGGTTAGATTCATTAATATAGTTCAATCCTATCGTTCTCTTTAAATCCTGATCCAGAGTGGATCACGGCGATAGCGCCATCGTTTCCAAAGTAGCTAATAACTTCCAGTGTCCCTTTCAGGCGCCCCGGCACACGGCCAATGTGGCCTCCACTTTCAGGATCATAAACGTCATCACCGTCTTCCGTGACCTTCAAAAGATCGCCCACCTGCAGGCCGGAAACTCGTCCTACATTCAAATAAATACGATCTCCGTTAATAGCCGCAATACGACCTTCCCAAGTCACTTTATCTAAAGACGCCAACACTTGCGGAGTGAAATCCAAAAATGCATCCTTCACGATGACCTCAATCATCTCCGGGTTGTTGGCTAAAAACTTATCTGTCTCGACTCGTTCAGCAACACGAACACCTTGCTCTTCAACAGTCACTGTTTTAACGGTATTGAAGACTTCTCGTCCTGCACGCCCCGTGACCACGCGCACCTGCGCCACAACCTCAAAAGCCGTAGATAGATGGCGAACCACCCCTACATTGTCTGACTTTCTTTTAATGCGAATATCAAGAATCTTTCCCTCTAAAACAGCGTTCACGCCCAGCGCTTGCGCCAACTTTGCCACCTCTGGCAACTTGTACTGGCCCGCTTGAGTCATCTTAGACAAGTCCACATTCAACTCTTTGCTATCCAACGCGATCACTTCGCCTGTGCGATTTAAATCGGCGATAAAGGCGTTGCGAGCCTTCTCTTTTAATTGAACAGGACGAGCCTCCGAAGCATCCAGAAAGGGAAGAACCATCAAACGTTTACGAGGGGACGCATCTTCTTTACGCGCTTCATAGTTCACATCTTTGATTTCTCGTCTTACAGAAGGAGTGCTGCGATCCAGAGTCGTACATGCTGACAAAACCAAAAGAAGAAGGGAAGAGATAAATATTTTCATGATCACAACTCCTACTGAACCCATTTCAGAACAATTTCATCGCGCTCTTCAGACACTTTAGAAAGTTTTTTCCCACCAATATCCAAAGCTTCGATCTTTCCAAGAAGTTCCGGTGCGGACACTGAGGTGTCGACCTCAAAGCTCACAGATTCAGAACTGACTAAACGTTCGCGAATATTTTTCACCTGCGTGATTTGAAAACGGATCTTTTCTTTTATACCTTCCATCAACGGAAGCGTATTGCGCCCTTGAATCGTTATACGAATTGTTGAGGTCCCCAAAGAGCCTCTTTGCCACGCCTCCAGAACCTGCGAAGACAAATCATTTGCTGTGGTTTCAGCCACTTCACGAAGTTTCTTATCAACAGCGTTCTCTAAAGATCCTGATTCCGTATCAAAACGGCGAGACACATCAGCAATCGCCCGACCATTGCTCACCTGCACGGCGGTCATGCGAATCTCAATGCGGTAATTATTCGTACGCTCTCCTTTAGTCAAAAGGACTTGTCCGTCAATCAACAAGGGGGCGTTAAAGTACTGAGAAAAAAACTGAGCCTCTTCGCCAGCCACTTTTTCATTGTAAAAATCGGCGGGGACATTCGACCCCAGACCTGATTCGGTCGGTTTAATAACGTAGAAATTATTTTTTTGAAACGACGTTCTTAAGGCATTTTCTAACAGACGCCCCTCTTTCATTAAAAAGGCCTGCTGGTTTTTATCCCCAGGGATCCACCAGCGATAGCTTCGTCCTTGCACCCGATCTGCCCAACTGATCACCGGCAAAACAACCGGAATGGCGTCGTTTTCATTTAACAGAGTATTATTCTGAAGCATCTGTTTCAGGTCTCGCAAAGAAACCTTCAATGCCACAGACATCTTAAATTCTTCCCCTTCTTGAGTCATAGGAGATGGCTTTGCAAAAGGGATGTACTGGGCCGAGTTTTTTATGATCTTGGATTGAATCAAAGATTTATTTTTAAGGAAGCGTTCTTCACCGATCAGCTCTTTGATGATCTCTTCAGAAATTTTTTGCGCCGCTTGATCTTGAATTTCTTTTTTAGCCCCTTGGGGAGTTTTTTCTTTTGAAACCCCCGAGAAAGTTCTGTCAATCAATTCAGCTTGTTGTGCTTTTACCGGACCCCCAAGAAGGAAAATCAAAGCTGTTGTCAGGATCAAAGATAAACGCATTTTTAACCTCTCAACTCAATAAAATCAGTTCGACCAAACAACAAATGAATTCCCTCAAAGAATTCGCTGTTAATATTGATCCCCAGAACGTCCTGTGTTTCCATCAAAACACGTCGGTTCAAATCTGGCACATCAATTTCAAAACTCACCGATGTTGATCCTGGATAGTCTTTCATAAAGGACTGCAAACGACCATAATCCATTGGATCAATCTTATCCAAATGAAAGACCATTCGTTTGGTTTTCTTAAGAATGTCTTCCAAGGGCGACACGGTATCTACCATTATTTTAGCAAGACCCTCTTCAACTTCAAGGCCACCTCCGATAAGAACAGGCCTTTCATCGCGAAGCTGCATTTCAAATCGAGCAAAAGAGTCCGGGAAGATCACCAACTCACAACTTCCCGTAAGATCTTCGATCTTACCAAAAGCCATCCGGGTTCCTTTTTTCGTGATAAGCTCCCGAAGCTCGGTGATAAGTCCTGAAACAACAACCCGCTTCTTGCCCGCATCGCGATTTTTCCAGTCCTTCTTCGCGGCCTTTAAGGCCTCCGCTTCAGGGCTTCCCGCAGCCGGCATCTGCGCTGGCAAATCTGCCACCTTACAAGTCGTCCACAGCTCCGACAAAGTATCAAAACCCTTTAAAGGGTGATCACTGAGATAAAATCCCAAAACTTCTTTTTCATAAGCCAAAGAGGCCGTTCGCGTCCAAGGTTTAGTCTCTTCAAGACTTACCTTGGCCTCTGTCGAGGGACCTAAATCAAATAAAGAGGCCTGCCCTAGTTCTTTGTCTTTTTGAAGACCTTGAGCGCGATCCAAATACTTTTGATATCCCGCAATCAACTGAGCCCGATGCCCTCCGAAACCATCAAAAGCTCCGGCTTTGATCAAACACTCAATCACTTTCTTATTCACGCGGCGAAGATCGATGGAGTTGAAAAACTCATCCAACGAACCAAACTTCTTTTCGGGCAAAGAGTTGCGCGCCTCAATGATGGCCTCCACCGCACTTTGCCCCACGCCCTTAATGGCACCCAAACCGAAATAAATCTCATCCCCATGAACATCAAAAAGATAATCTGAAAAGTTCACGTGAGGGGATTTTACTGTCAGTCCGCGTTTCGCCGCGTCCTTCGAGTATTTAACGATTTTGTCGGTATCAGAAAGTTCGGTACTCAGAAGAGCCGCAAAAAACTCTGCAGCATAGTGACACTTTAAATAAGCCGTCTGCAAAGTTACAACCGAATAGGCGGCCGCATGGGATTTGTTAAATCCGTAGTCGGCGAACTTATACATCAAATCAAACAGATCTGAAGATCTTTGTTTATCATGTCCTCGTTCTGTCGCCCCTTGCATGAAGCGCTCACGATGACGATCCATCTCTTCTTTGATCTTTTTACCCATCGCACGGCGAAGCATATCCGCTTCACCCAAGGAATAACCGGCAATGCGTGAGGCGATCCCCATAACTTGCTCTTGATAGACCATAATCCCGTAGGTCTCAGAAAGCACTTCACGCGTATCTTCTAAAAGATACTCCACCGGCGCTTTGCCATGTTTACGATCGGTAAAATCCGGGATGTTCGCCATCGGACCTGGACGATACAAAGAGGTTATGGCGGTGATATCCGCAAAACTGGAAGGACGAATCTTACGAGTCGCATCGGTGATACCCTCACCTTCGAACTGGAACACCCCTGCGGTATCCCCGCGCGACATCATTTCAAAGGTCGCCGTGTCGTTCATGGGAATTTGTTTTGTCGTCAGCGTTTTCCCACGGTTCTTCTTAATCAATTTCAACGCATGATTGATATGAGTCAGAGTTTTTAATCCCAAGAAGTCGAACTTGATCAACCCGATCTTCTCGGCATGTTTCATGTCGTATTGAACAACCTGTTCCCCATCAGCGCCTTTATAAAGCGGTGCATGGCGAACCAACTGTCCATCGGCAATGATCACCCCGGCGGCATGGATTCCCGCATGACGAACCATGCCCTCAATCCGCTGAGCCAGATCCATCAAGGTGGCGACGGTGGGGTTCATCTCCATCATCTCGTTAATTCGCGGCTCCATCTCTAAGGCTTCTTTAAGCGTGATCCCTAATTTTTCGGGAATCAGCTTCGTCACCGCGTCGACTTCGGGGAAGGTCATTCCTAAAACGCGGCCAACGTCTTTGATCGCCGCGCGAGCTTGAAGTTTTCCGTAGGTGATGATCTGAGACACGGACTCTTGACCATACTTTTGCGTTACATACTGAATCACTTCCTGACGACGATCCTGACAGAAGTCGATATCGAAGTCCGGCATCGATATACGTTCTGGATTCAAGAAACGCTCAAACAGAAGAAAGTTCGGAAGTGGATCCAAGTCCGTGATCTTTAAACAGTACGCAACAAGAGAACCCGCTCCCGATCCACGACCGGGCCCAACGGGAATATCGTTGTTTTTCGCCCAATTGATGAAGTCTTGAACGATCAGGAAGTAACCGTTAAAACCCATGCGATCAATAATACCCAGCTCATAATTTAAACGGGCATCATAGTCGGGCTTTTTATCTTCAGGAACAGCTTCTCCACGCGCGGCGGCCTCTGCAAATCGTTCGGATAAACCTTCGCGAGATTTAATAGCGATGTACTCTTTCAGAGTTTCGCCGCCTTCTGTGGGGAAGGTTGGCAAGTGATAGATGGGTTTTCCACTGTCATCTTTAATTTTGAATTTCACATCACAGCGTTCGGCGATCTGCAAAGTGTTACTAATCGCCTCTGGGATGTCCGCAAAAAGCTCGTGCATTTGTTCGGGCTTTTTGAAATAGAATTCATCTGTCCCCAGACGAAAGCGGGATTCATCACTGAGAGTTTTATTCGAACCAATACAGATCAAAACTTCCTGCGCCAACTGATCGTCTTGAGTCATGTAATGAACGTCGTTACTTGCCACCACGGGAACACCCGTGATCTTAGAGGCCTCTAACAAGAAGGGATTGATTTGATCCCACTCATGAACTCCCGTTCGGCACATCTCAAGATACAGACGATCATCAAAGATTTCTTTCAGTTGACGAATTTTTGCCAAAGCCGCATCTGGACCTTCACGCAAAAATGCATCAGCCACTTCGCCCCGTAAACCCCCGGTAAGACAGATTAAATTCTCGTTGTACTTCTGAATCACTTCGTAATCGATACGAGGTTTCCAGTAGAAACCTTCTTGATAGCCGATGGTGGATAACTTACAGAGGTTTTTATAACCGTCGGTGTTTTGCGCTAAGAACACCAAACGACGAGGTCCGACATTGACTTGATCGCGATCCTGCTTTTTTTCCAAGCGAGATCCCGGCGCCACGTAGGCATCCAGACCCAAGAGAGGTTTTACGTTGTTGTCCTTACAGGCAAAATAAAATTCGACAGCGCCGAACATGTTGCCGTTGTCGGTCAAAGCCACTGCGGGCATTTGCAAAGCCGCCGCTTTTTTAGCGATAGCTTTCACGCGGCAGGCGGCCTCTAAAAGGGAATACTCAGAGTGAACGTGAAGATGAACAAAAGACATGATAATTTCATATCTTAGCCCCCTTTTTTATTCAATAAAAGGGGGTGTAAAGGGCTGCATCTCTCGGCGCGTTAAAAGGTTCTGACTTGGACGATGGCATGAATGGTGACTCCGCTAGGAATTGTCGCCGAATTCAAATCAAATTGATCGTTTTTTACGGGGATTTTTATGGTTTTTGAGCCTTTTCCCGCATCTAGAACGACTTTAAGAAGAACTCCACCAATTTGATTTGGCGCAGTGGCCCCATCGATATTCCAAAGACGAACCTGATTGTCTTGAATTTCGACTTTATCGCTATTAGGGGCATTGGGGTCTTTTTCCAATTTAAACTCTAAAACACTCACCCCATAACCTTGTTCAACTTCCATATCGATCTGAATTTTCTGTTTTAAAGATTCATTCGCATATTTAAGCAACAAGGCCGCTTGTTTTCCCGCCGTTGGATCAACGAAGTCGCGGTCTCGTGTGCTGTCTTGAGAAATCGCTCCGATATAACGAAACGCCAAAGTGGAATTCGGCACTTCCAAAGAAAATGGCTGAGTCACCCTTTCATGCCAAGAAAAATCATTGAAAGACATTAAAAGGCGCCCGGAGGTGATATCAAAAAGACGATATCCCGTCATCTCCGCACAACATCCTCCAAGACCTGATACCAAAACAGGCTGAGCACCATGAACATTCAACTCTGTCGCTTGTTCGGACTTCCCCCACAAGACGTTTTCTAAGCGAGGGCCTTTACGCACACTCCACGACACGCCTCCGGTGATTCCTTCAGCATCTAAATACTGTGTGACTGTTTTTGCACTGCTGACCAAATAAAGTTCTTCGCCGCCTTGTTCTGTGTAGTTGCGAAAGATATCGTAATCCTGAGAAGTCTTGGTGATTGTGCGCGACCCTTCAGCACTTTGAATGAGTTTGAAATTCGAGATCCCAGAACTTTCATAAAGAAGCTGACTGGTTGACGCCAAGGCGGCCAGACAAGAAAGAACAATGATAAAAGTAATTGTTTTGGAAGTACGAGCGAGTATTTTTGTTTTCATCCGAAGAAAGCTACAAAAATGACTCGCCGAAGACGAGTTACAAAGGGATCATGATGGGGATCTAATGCGACTAAAGCTGATCAGCCAAAGATAAAGCAGCCCATCAAATCATCAATAACGCCGGACACACCTGACGGAAGAGTCGCTATACTTAAGGCTAGTATCCTGGTAGCCGTCAGAGAATCTCTGGTACCACGCAGTGTTACCACTACCCTCTGTGGACGACCAGTAGAAAGAGGTATTAATCCCGATTGTCGTTCTTTGCGCCAATGTCATTGGTGTCCAGAACAAATTCAGTTCATCTTTTGCTGGAAGAAACCAATCACTGAGACCTGCGTATATCATATTCTCACAGTATTTTGCCGCGTAGGTATCTCCATATCCAGCTAATGCCGTGGTGTTGCCTGTCCCATCTGTTGAACTTGTTTTGCCTGTAGCCACACCAAAAGTTCCCCAAGTCTTCGTTAAACTGTCAGCTTGATTATTACACATAGGAGTCGCACTATCTGTACAATTTCCCGGAGTGGTTTTATATTTGTAGCCTCCCAAAGTCCCAAGATAATAAGTTCCATCCGCACAAAGTGTTCCCGGGTTTGGCGAAGGCTGCTGGCAGAGATCATCAATACTTGTCCAATTCACTGCCGTACTTACCGCACCATTGTTACCTAAAGCATCCACGGCTCTAACTAAAGCGCT
>JANJTG010000244.1 GCA_024711265.1 Bdellovibrio sp.
CGGGCATTAAGACCAATATCGTTCTTCATAAGACAATTCTGGATCACCCCAAGTTCCGTGATGGTTCTTACACAACACAGTTCATTGAGAAAAACTTTGAGGTCATTGAGCCCCAGCTCTTTAAAGAGGTGGAGGACCCCGTGTTCCTCATTGCCGCAGCGATCACCGCCTACAATGATCGTAAATCCAAAGATGTGCGCCAGCTCAATCTGACTTCCAACTGGAAGCGCGTGGGCCGCAAACTTCAATTAAGGACGTAACTATGTACTTTGAAGCAGAACTCAAAGGGAAAAAATTCAAGGTCGACGTGGCCGAACAAAAGAACTCTTGGAAGCTTTCTTTACAAGAAGAAGGCAAAGAGTGGGTTCACTACGACATTTCAAAACGTGACTACAAACAGGCTGAGCAATACATCAGCTTCTTGTTTGAAGGAAAGTCCTACCTTGTTGATGTCATCGGGCAAGACACAGAATACACCGTGTTTACGCGAAACTCATTCCGCACCATCAAAGTCTTCAATGATGAAATGCTTTTGCATGAATCTTTGAAGAAGGGCGGCGGTTTCGGCGGCGACCAAGAACTCAAAGCCGGAATGCCTGGAAAGATCATCGAAATCTTTGCTAAAGAAGGCGACATCGTCAAAGCCAACAAGCCGCTCTTAATTATGGAAGCGATGAAGATGGAAAACGAAATGCGCGCGTCTCGTGACGTGAAGATCAAAGAGATCAAGGTTAAGCAAGGCGACTCGGTAGAGTCTGGAGCGGTCTTGATTAAGTTTGAAGAGCCGTAAAATTTACGGTTAGAAAAAGGGGCTGGAAACAGCCCCTTTCTAATTTGTAGTCTTGAGATACTTTAAGGCGTCTTAAGTTGAGGACAGCGCTTTTTAATAAAGGCTGGGAAGGTGTTTTCAGAATACTTGAAAATCACATCTCCATCGCTCGTGTATTTGAAAAGTTCGCTGTTTTTCATTGAACACGTTTTTCCCAAAGAATCTTTCATCATGGAGCTGTTGCTGGCATTCCCTGTCGGAGCACTGCCAATTTTAAAGCCCCCATCAAGCAGAAGACCGTGATAGTTCGAAATTTCAACACCACCTCGATTGCCAGGCTCCACATAGTCAGCCACCTTCACGTCGGCACCCGAGATGCTTTTCAGACGTGCTTTGCGCGTATCAAAAATAAACTTATCGCCCGTGACGTGAGTGACTTCCAACTCCTGCGCATCAAAGTTCCATTTAAATGTAATGTCATTCAAAGGCCGCGGGAACATAAAGTACTCTCGGGCCGCCGTCGTCTGAGATTCATCACCAGGGCCATAAGAATTAAACACCATGAAAAGACCTTCGGTCGAGAACAAGAAATCGCGATAGATGAGGTCTACATAACCATCCATAGGATGAACAGAGAAAAAACAAGAGTTTGTCGCATCCGACCAGATCATCTGAACTTGGGTGTTGTCTTGGCGTTCAACTATATCTGGGCAAGTTGCAGGGTCTGCGGCTTGGGCTGAGCTCATCATCATCAAAAGACCAAATAAGAATGACATCGGATATTCTCCTCTGTCTTCTAGCTCACTTTATGCAGAATGAGTTGTCAGCATTATTCTCGTTCGTTAATTCTTTGGGCTAGGTCTCGTTTGTTCTCAAAGACTCCGACGATGATAACGGAAATCTCAAAGAGAAGCCACATCGGGGCCAGCATCATCACCATGCTTAAAAGGTCTGGCGGAGTGATGATCGCAGCTATCACCGCGATCGTCATAATAGCATAACGACGATTCTTTTTAAGAAAGGCCTGACTGACAATTCCCAACATTCCAAGAACGACGATGACTAATGGCAATTCAAACGCCACTCCAAACATCAAACACATCTGCGTAAAGAAACCCATGTATTGATCAATCGAAATCATGGGCTTATCGATGTCGCCCCCATAGGTCATTAGAAACTGAAACGCCATGGGCAAGGCAATGTAATAAGAAAAGAGGGCTCCCAAAAGAAAAAGCCCTGTCCCCGACAAGATAAAACCCAAGGTGTATCGTCGTTCCTTCGCATACAAACCCGGAGCAATAAACTTCCAGACCTGATAAAGCCAAAAAGGACATGACACCAAAATTCCACACACGAACGCAAGTTTTAGGTGGGCAATAAACTTGTCTAGTGGACCCGTGTAGATCAAACCACCGCCCGGAAGATACGGCGCGATGGGGGCTCTCACAAAGTTGAAGATCTTCTCGCTGAAGCCATAACAAATCCCGGTTGCAATCACGAGAATATACGCACAATTGATCAAACGCTTGCGAAGTTCCGCCAAATGTTCATACAAGGACTGCGCTTTGGAATCGAGTTCTTCACTTCTCATGACGGTTTATGCTCTTCTTTTTTTTCCTCGAGACCGGTCTGTTCAGTCGGGGTTTCGTTGGGAGTGTTTGAAGGTTGCGGAGTTGAGCGAGGGGGTGGATCATTAAAGTCAATGCGGTCAATACGGGCTTGTTGTTTCAGCTCTTCACCCAGAACATTGGTGCTTCTTTTGAGTTCATTAAGAAAGCGCCCCACCGTACGAGCCAACTCCGGAAGCTCTTTAGGCCCGATCACGATCAGGGCTAATAGTGCGAGGAAAATGATTTCTGACATGCCGAGGCCAAACATGGCGTCAGCATAGAGGAATCAGCCTTGCTTGCCAAGCTTTACTTGGTCTTGGGGCAGAGTCAAAACACCCATTTCTACCAGTTTTTCCCGAGCCAGTTCCGAACCCGTTCTCATATATCGATCATAAAGACGCAAAATACTTTCATCGCTTTTCACGAAGGAATGATGGCTGATATAAGTCAGGACATCCACGAAGTCCAAGAACCGGTGAGCGAAGGTCTTATACACCTTAGCCATGGTGTCTTCTCGAGTACAGTGCGCCAGAGAAGCGTAAGCCGCCCCACCGATCTCAGCGTAATAATCAATATCCACGATTTTACGCGATAGAGAGTCACCAAAGAAGCCGCTGATATATAGCGTTCGATCCCCCAGCTTTCGCAACATCTCCACCCTCACCGGGGGTTCGGAGTTTTGTGCTGTGAGATATATCTCCGCCAAAGTTTTTGGATTCTTTTGCCCACTCTCGTTGGCATACTCCGCCTCAAAGAGATTGCGAGCATCTAGGTAGTGCTGAAGAAGATTCACAAGATAATTTTCTACCAGAGGAAGGGTTTGAATTTTCCTCTGTGAAAGACCTTTTTGAACAAGCTCCTGAAAGAACCCCTCGGGGCTTACAAAAAGCTCAACTGATTCGTTCGACGCTTTTTCCCTCATACTTCTTAGTTTAACAAAACTGAGACAGCTTTCGGTTAATGTTTTTTTGTTCCTGGGCCTAAGTCTCAAAATAAGACGCAAAAAAGGGGCCCAAGCCCCCTTAACTATTTAACGTCCGAGGGGCCCACGAGGCTGATCACGGCGGGTTGTGCGAAAATTCGCTGCGCCAACTTCTGCACCTCTTCTGGGGTGACAGCAAAATATTTATCAGCCACATCAAGGCTTTCGCGATAGTTCAAGCCGTAAATGTCATCGAACAAAATCGCGTTTCCAACAGTGCTTTTGCGTTGCAGTTCAATATCGTGTCGGCCGATCAGATATCGCTGAGCCCGAGTGAGCTCTTCCGCGCTGATTTTTGTCTCTGCCAGTTTTTGAAACTCGGCCTTCAACATCTGAACCGCTTTTTCAGATTTCTCTGGAGAGCAGCCGATATATCCACCAAAATATCCACACTCAATTCCCTCCATATGCATTGGTGAAACCGAATAGGCTAAAGAGTTTTTATCGCGCAGCTCAAGGAAAAGTCGACCGCCCTGTCCACTTAAAATAGACTGAATAATCTCAAGTGTAAAACGCTCTGGGTCTTTAAGCGTAAGACCCCGATAGCCGACGATAATATGACTTTGTTCCTTCTTCAGTTCGTGGAAAAGCTTTTTATTTTCTTTCAGATCGCTGACGGCGAAGCTGTTGGTGATTTTTTCGCCTCGAGGAAGCTCTTTGGTCAATGCCTCCATGGACTTCACCCATTTATCTTTATTGACGTCACCAACCACACAAATCGTCAGATTCTTGGCGTGAGCAATTTTTCCGTAGTAGTCCTTCAGTTCTTTCACGCCAATCGCAGAAATAGATTGTTCGGTGCCAATGACATCTCGAGAATACGGATGACCCTTAAAGATCTCTTTCATAAAATTGAGCACGCAGATCTGTGCGGGGTTGTCGTTGCGCGCTTTGATTTGATTTTTGATGACAATCTTTTCCCGCTCTAAGATGGCCTCTGGAAACTGTGGCGCCAATAAAGAGTCGGCATATATCTCAAGCATTCGGTCTTCAAACGGCGACAGATAATCCATAGATAGGCCCACGGAATTGCGTCCCCCAAAGGCCCCAATACCCGCCGCCATCTCGTCGACCTTCAAATTGATCTCATCTTCCGAGAACTTTTTTGAGCCCGAAAGCCAGTTGCGTGAAAAAAGCTCCGTCAATCCGTTTTGGTTTTCGCCTTCAACACGCACACCCCCCATGAAGGCCGCCTTCATGGCAACATAGGGCGTTTCTTTTTGTTCGCGAATCAGCAATGTTGCTCCGGATGAAAGAACAATTTTTTCGGTCTTAGGCGTGTGTTTTTCAACCCCAAGATTGATATTAAACTTTTTGGCGGCAAACTTTTGTTGAGCCTTAGAAGGTTTGATTTTTTCAATCGCCTTCTTTAGATCTTTAGAAAAACCTTTTAAGATCTTTTCTGCCTCTTTCTTTTCCATGTTCGTCAAAAGAGAAAGGCCAAAGGAATTGGCTTTGAAGTATTTCTTCGCCACCTTTTGAATGTCTTCAGGCTTAAGGGCGTAAATCTGTTTCATGTACTTTTTGTAGTAGTCATGGTCTCCGTAATAAAACTCATTGCTTCCCGCTTTTCTCGCAATGTTATCCACCGTCTCCATCGAGTAAACTTCATGACTTGCAAAATTGGTTATCGCCTTTTGCATTTCTGCCGCTGTCGGCGGAGTTTCGATGATTCGAGTCATTTCGGGAATGAGCGCCTGAAGAGCTTTTCCCAGGTTCTCTTTTTCAAGATTGAATGAAATTGCAAAAAGGCCGTCATCTTGCATTGAATAGCTAAACGACCCTACTGAGTTGGTCAGAGGTTCTTTTATGCGCAGACTTTGCATTAAACGAGACGAGTCCCCCTGACCTAAGATGGCCGACAAGACCTCAAGGGCCGCGATGTCCTTGTTTTTCACGCTAGGAATTCTCCAGGTAAGGTAACCCGTCGTCTGTTCAAATTTAGCGTGCTCAACTTTAATGCGGATATTTTTTTGGGCAGGCTCTTTTCCACGAGAAACCTTGCGAAGTTTGTAGGGCGCGAACTCCCCAAACATTTGCTCTACCTTCTTTTTCATTTCTTTTGACTCAAAATCACCGGCCACAACCAAGAACATATTCGAAGGCACATAACGACTTTGATAGTATTCGCGGATTTTTTTGGGTGACACCTTGTTGACGACCTTGTCGTAGCCGATCACCGGTCGACCATAGGGGCTTTTCTTGAATACGTTTGTGAACAAGAGCTGGCTGGCGCGACGGCCGGGACTGTCTTGACCACGTTTGATTTCCTCAATAACAACTTCCCGTTCATTATCAATTTCTTGCGAATCAAAAGTAGGAAAACCCATCATCTCGCTGATGACGTCCAGGGCAACATCCGAGAATTGCTTGGAAATGGTTACATAGAAAACGGTTTGATCAAAGGATGTGTAAGCGTTGAGCTCTCCGCCCGAACCCTCCACAGTCGCTGCGATTTCACCCACTTTGTATTTACGGGTCCCCTTGAAGACCAAATGCTCGATAAAATGGGAAATCCCCTCTTCGCCTTTTTTTTCGTCGGCAGAGCCCGTTTTCACCCACATTTGAACTGAGACCACGGGTGACTTGTGGCTTTCCAAGAAAAGGACCTTGAGACCGTTTTTTAGTTGAAATTTTTTAGACATACTCTAGATAACTCCCATGGCATTTGGCGTCTACGTTCACATTCCTTACTGCATTCAGCGCTGCACATATTGTGACTTCGCGACCTACGAGCAAAGTAAGATTTTGCCGCCGGATCAATACGTCGAATTGCTTTTTAAAGAAATTCGCCAGAAGCATCGGTATTACACCCCCCAAAGTCTTGATACGATCTACTTTGGCGGAGGAACTCCCAGCCTGATCCCCGCTCATCTCATTGTAGCGATTATCAAAGAGCTGGGAAGGTTTGGGTATACAACTAGACCTGACACGGAAATCACCATTGAAATTAATCCGGCAACGATCAGTGAAGAAAAATTGAAAGTCTACTTAGACCATGGGGTGAATCGATTTAGCGTTGGCGCGCAGACCTTTGATGATCGTTTGTTGAAAATGGTGAATCGCGAACACTCCGCTAAACAAACCCTTCAAACGCTGGACCTTTTGCGAGCTCATGATCTCAACTTCAGCTTCGATATTCTTTTTGCGCTCCCCTCTCAAACAGTGGCGGGCCTGAAGAACGACGTTAAAATCGCCATTGAGCAGGGGGCTCGACATATCAGCCCCTACTGTCTGACCGTTCCCGATGGACATCCTTTGTCCAAGGGCCGACCTGTCGACGACGAACAGATCGAGATGTTCGATATTATTGCTAGCGAACTTACGACGAATGGTTTTCAACAATATGAAATTTCAAACTTTGCACGACCCGGCTTTGAATCTCGACACAATATGCTCTACTGGGTTGACGAGCCCTATTGGAGCCTAGGGCTGAGCGCTCACTCCTACTCTAAAGAGTCCTCGTGGGGGACGCGGTATTGGAATATCAATTCCATCGGCGAATACCAAAAACAGATTCTCGCCTTTGACGGGCAGGAGTTTACAACCCCCACCCATCATTTACCCAAAGAACAATATGAAGTTCTTGAAATGCATCAAGCGCTCACGGACTTTTGTCATACTTCGATGCGTTTAATGCAAGGGCTCAAAACCGAGCGGCTGGCTCAAAAGTTTCCTTTGTCTGTTCAAGAAAAAGTTTGTGGTCTTCTGAAGGGCCTTGAGGAAAAATCCTGGGTTCGACATGACAACGGGCATTGGTCTTTAACTCGCGAAGGCCTTGTTCTGAGCAACAAAGTATTTCAAGAACTGACCTTCCTTGAGGGAGACCTTTAGGGACTGGTCTGGGACCCTCGCGCATTGACAATCCTAAATCAATACACAATCTTAAGTATTGCGAAAGGATGTGTCATGTCAGAAGAAAACAACTCTCAAAACTCCAATCCTCCAAAGAATGAAAATTTGGATGCGTCTTCTGAAATTCAAAAGCTGCAAGAGCAAGCTGAGAAGTTCAAAAATGAGTATCTTTACCTGCGCGCTGAGTTTGAAAACTATAAGCGCAATGCCATCAAAGAACGTTCTGATTTGATCAAATACGGTGGCGAACGCTTCATTCGTGAACTTCTTGAGGTTGTGGATAATTTTGAACGCGCCCTTCAGGTCAACGTCGGCGCTGAGAACTTTAATACTTACAAACAAGGTGTCGAATTGACGGCCCAAGAGCTCAAGTCTCTCTTGCAAAGAAACTCTGTCACAGAAGTTCCTTCTCACGGAGCTCCTTTTGATCCGATGATCCATGAAGCTCTCGGAGCTGAGCCCTCTGAACAAGTCACTCCAGGGCATGTTCTGCGTGTCTTTAAAAAACCATATAAACTTCATGATAAATTAATTCGTCCCGGGCAAGTGGTTGTCGCCAAGAAGCCGGAATAAGTGGGTGTTGATTGTCTAAAAAAGACTTCTACTCTATTTTGGGTGTTGCAAGATCGGCCTCTCCAGAGGAGATAAAAAAAGCTTATCGCAAGCTTGCGATGCAATATCATCCTGACAAAAATCCTGGGGATAAAAAGGCTGAAGAAAAGTTCAAAGAGATCAGTGAAGCTTACGACACCCTCAGTGATACAAAAAAACGTGAAATGTACGATCAGTTCGGCCATGCCGGAGCTCAAGGGTTCGGCGGCGCGGGAGGTCCCTTTGGGGGCGCTGGCGGCGGATTTGGTGGCTTCGGCGGTGCGGGACGCTCTCAAGCTGGTGGAGACCCCTTCCAGGACATTTTTGGAGATGTTTTTGGGGATATCTTTGGCGCTGGACGAGGTCCCGGTGCCGGAGGACCTCGCACTCGTCGGCAACAAAGCAAGGGGACGGATCTTCGTTACACCCTTAATATTTCCTTTGAAGATTCGGCCCTGGGTTGTGAAAAAGTAATCAGTTTTATGCGCCAACGCGGAAACAAAGAAGAGTCCGCGAAACTCTCTGTCAACGTGCCAGCGGGAGTCAAAGAAGGCCAACGACTTAAGCTGGCGGGCGAAGGGGATGCGGCGCCTGGGGGAGGAAGTCCTGGCGATCTTTATGTGATCGTCAATATTCAAGATCATCCCCTCTTTAAACGCAGTGAAAATGATGTCACTCTGGACTTGCCGATTATTTATACGGACGCCATTTTGGGAACGAACATTGAGGTCCCCACCTTGACGGGGAAGGCGATGATTCGTATTCCTCCGGGAACTCACTCTGGTCAGACTTTCCGCCTGAAGGGAAAAGGCTTCCCCAAACTCGGCGGATTTGGGTCGGGAGATATGTTGGTGCGAATTCTTGTTGATACGCCCCCCCATCTCTCTGCACGACAAAAAGAACTTATTGAAGAACTTTCTAAGGGCGCGGAAACAACTCCCCTGGTGAAGTCTTTCCAAGAAAAAGTAGCTCAGCTTATGAGGAATAGAAAATGACCCCACGATTCACTCTTTTACTTGGAGCCTGTCTTTTAGCTTCCTGTACGACTGTCGCGACAAAAAAGCGCGCCGCTTACAAACCACCTTACAAGCCGCCCACTACATCTGCAGAGAAAAAACCAAAGGCCCTGGCCGGCATGAGTGCAGGAAAAGCTCCTGAACAAGTAAAGAGTGAATCATTAAGCATTCCTAGCGCCCCAAAAAGCCAGGACGCTATGGGATATTTAAAATCTTTGGTAGACAAGTCCGTTCAGGCCCCAAGCAAACAAGAACAGGATTCTTATCGACTTCATGCCATCGACATCGTTGAAAACAAACTCAACGAAGAACAACTTGAAGACGTCGCAGACAGTTCAGACTTTGGGTTTTTACGTGGCCACGCGATGTTCCGGTTGGGTGAAGGAGCTCTTGAGCACAAAGACACTTCAGCGGCTAAAAAATATTTTTCGGGTGTCATTGATTATCTTCCTGGAAGTGATCTCGCAACCCGGGCGCAAGAAATTGTCCAACAACTTGAAGCCGCCAAGAACGTTCAAACTCAAACCGTCGGTGTCGTTCTTCCCTTGAGTGGAAAAAATGCCCCCGTAGGCCAGCGGGCATTGCGCGGCCTTGAAATGGGCTTGGGGCTTCATATTCCCGGTTCAGGATTTAAATTGGCCGTCATGGACAGCGAAGGAAATCCCGACTCTGCCCGCCGGGGTGTTGAGCGCTTGGTTAAAGAAGATAATGTGATCGCGATTGTGGGAAGTCTTCTTAGCAAAACGGCGCCGGCCGTTGCTGCAAAATCGGACGAGCTGGGTGTGCCAACGATGGCTCTTTCACAAAGATCAGGACTGACAGAAATTGGACCGACGGTCTTCAGAAACTCTCTTACTAGCGGGATGCAAGTCCGCGCTTTAGTTCGCACAGCCATGGAAGATTTGGGAATGAAGAAGTTCGCCATTCTTTATCCCAACGACCTTTACGGGGTTGAGTTCACAAATATTTTCTGGGACGAAGTTTTAGCTCGGGGCGGACAAATTACTGCGGTGCAAACGTACTCCACGAAAGAAACAGATTTCAGACTTGTCATTCAACGCCTTGTGGGAACATATTTTGGAGAAGCTCGCCAAGATGAGTTTTCTGTGCGTCTTAAAGAACTTCAACATGCCGACAAAAAAAGATCGGTCCGCCAATCCAATCTGGAAACAGTTCTTCCTCCTATCACCGATTTTGATGCCCTCTTTATTCCCGACAGCGTGAAAGCCATGGGACAGATCTCTGCCATGCTTTCCTACAACGATGTTCGCAATGTAAAGCTGATGGGAACAAATCTGTGGAACACCAAGGATGTTGCCCGCAGAGCTGGAAATTTTTCTAACAATCTTCTGTTTGTGGATAGCGTTTCCCCGAGTGCCCACAACAAATCTCGTTTCGTGACTGAATACAAAGCTCTTTACAATGAAGAGCCCTCTCTTATTGAGATTCAGGCTTACGACGCCGGTCTTATTTTGCGGCAATTGATTGCCTCCGGGGCAAGCTCTCGAGAAGACCTCACCAAGCGCCTGACAGAGCTTAAGCACTTCCCTGGGGCTCTGGGCTCGCTCTCGATGAGCTCCGAAAGGGAGATTGAGCGCCCTCTGACCCCCCTAACTATTGAAAAAGGTGAAGTTATTCCCCTTAATGTCACCAAATAGGACCCATAAGAACATTTTATGACGATTTTTTAACCCCCTTTTTGGGATGCCCTGTCTAAGAATCACCTGTGGCGAAGACGCTGCAACATTCTAAAGAAAGGGGTTGTTATGACGAATCGTATTTCTGAAAACTTAGTGATGGAGTGCAGAAAAAAACTTCTTATTGCAAAACAGGATGTTTTAAATCGCTTCCGAACAGCCCAGCGCGAACTCGTCCATGCCGAAAAAGGGGGTGACGAGGCCGATCAGTCTGTTGCCCATATTGAGGAGCACTCTTTTTTGGTTTCGCAGGAGCGCATGAGAAATCAACTGGTCGAGATCGAGATGGCCCTGGCCCGCATTGAACAAGGCACCTTCGGTGTTTGTGAGGAAACCGAAGAGATGATTGAAGCCGATCGCCTTTTGGCAATTCCTTGGACACGCCTCAGCATCGAAGGTGCAGAACTTCGAGAAGCAGTCAGTCGTAGATTCGCGCGCTAACTCTCAAGAGCGATCACAATGGCTCGAGTCATAGCGCTGCTTACTAAAGCATCACGCAGCGCTTTTTTGATGACATGATACCAATCCCCCGTAATAAGGAATCCAACTTCGGCCAGGATCATCATATCGGGGGGTGAGATGAACGTAACCGAACTTTCGGAAACCGAGTTAAAAAATTTGAAGGACTCTTTGCTCTTCCAAAAGAGCTCGATCCTTAACAAGTCTCACGAGTTCAAAGCGGAACAATCTAGCATTTCATCTGTCGCAGATGAGGCTGAAGTTGCTTCGCTGGATATCTCGAACAACATTTCCATTCATTTACACGAAAGAGACCGCACCGCTCTTTACGCCATCGAAAAAGCGTTGGGTAAAATTGCTGATGGGACTTATGGCCAGTGCGAATCTTGTGGTGAAGTCATTGGCGCGCGCCGACTTCAGGCCAGACCTTTCACGGCCCTTTGTATTGAATGCATGGAAGAACAAGAGAACCATTCTAATCTTTTCCAATAAAATCTGATTTATTTCATTGGATGAAGTCCGCTGACATGGATGTCAGTCCAATTTTTTAAATTTGATTTAAGCTCCCACTGTCTCACGCCGAGAAGACTCATACTAGAAAACATAAATTCCCGCATTACGCGGAGGAGCGGTATGAGTTTTGACGACAAAGTCCTAGAAATCCCACAGACCCTGCCCATGTTACCTGTGAGAGACATCGTAGTTTTCCCCTACATGATCATTCCATTGTTTGTAGGTCGCGATGCTTCTATCCGTTCTGTCGAAGAGGCCTTGGCGAAGAATCGTTTGATCTTCTTGGCTTCTCAAAAAGATATCACTGAAGAAAATCCTTCTCCTGACAACATCTACACAGTGGGTACTGTGGCGATGATCATGAGAATGAGAAAACTTTCCGACGGTCGCGTAAAGATCCTTATTCAAGGGGTTGCAAAAGGTCGCGTGAAAAACTTCACAAAGACAGCTCCCTCTTTTGAAGTGGCCGTTGAAAAGATCGAAGAAACTCCAACACAAAAAACTGTTGTTGAAAATGAGGCTTTGATCAGAACAGCTAAAGAACACATTGAGCGCATCATCGCCCTGGGTCGCCCCCTTTCACCAGACATTCTTTTGGTGCTTGACGATGTTTCTGACCCTGGTCGCGTAGCAGATCTTATTGCTTCCAATCTTGGAGTTAAAGTTCAAGACGCTCAAAAAGTTCTTGAGACTTCCGATGCCACAGAACGACTTAAGCTTGTGAACGAGATCTTGGCGGCTGAACTTGAAGTTATGCAGAGCCAACAAAAAACTCGTGGTGGAGCTAAAGAAGATATGTCGAAATCTCAACGCGAGTACTTCTTGCGTGAGCAGATGAAGGCTATAAAGAATGAGCTTGGAGAAGGTGACTCTAAATCTGACGAGATGGACGAGCTTCGCGAAAAGCTTATGAATGCGGGAATGCCTCCCCAAGTCGAGACCGAAGCCTTGAAACAATTAGGCCGTCTGGAAAGAATGCATCCAGATGCTTCCGAAGCGACAATGGTTCGTACATACCTTGATTGGATGGCGGATCTTCCTTGGAGCAAAAAGTCTGAGGACCATATCGATCTTAAACGCTCCAAAGAGATCTTGGACGAAGATCACTATGAACTTGAAAAAGCAAAAGATCGTATCATGGAGTTCCTGGCAGTTAGAAAGCTGAAACCCAACTTAAAAGGTCCAATCCTTTGTTTTGGTGGCCCCCCAGGTGTTGGTAAAACATCTCTTGGTAAATCTATCGCCCGAGCCATGGGTCGTGAATACTTCCGTATCGCTTTAGGCGGCGTGAAGGATGAAGCAGAAATCCGTGGTCACAGAAGAACTTATGTTGGCGCAATGCCTGGTAAAATCATCCAGGCCCTTCGCCAAGCAAAGACCAACAACCCTGTTATCGTGCTTGATGAAGTTGATAAGTTGGGTTCGGACTTCCGTGGGGATCCTTCCGCAGCGATGCTGGAGGTCTTAGATCCAGAACAAAACTCGACTTTCCGTGACAACTATTTGAACGTGGATTTCGATCTTTCAAATGTGTTGTTCATCGCTACCGCTAACGTGTTGGAAAATATTCCACCCGCATTGCGTGATCGTATGGAAATTCTGAACATTCCTGGTTACACAGAGAATGACAAGCTTTTGATCACTAAAAAACATTTGATCAGAAGACAAATGGAAGCCAACGGCATCACCGACGCCAACATCCGATTTACTGATGAAGGCATCAAATACTTGATCGCTGGTTACACTCGCGAAGCAGGTCTTCGCAACCTTGAGCGTGAAGTGGGCTCTGTGTGCCGTAAAGTAGCTAAAATGGTTGTTATGGATGAAGCCCAATTTGTGGAAATCAACGCAACAACTGTTCCCGAGCTTCTGGGTCCTCCAAGATTCCAGCGCGATGACAAGATTGCCGACTCTCAAGTGGGGGTGGTTCAGGGTCTTGCATGGACACAGGCTGGTGGTGAAGTTCTCACGATCGAAGCCTTGAAAATGAAAGGCAAAGGACATCTTGCTCTTACGGGCCAACTTGGCGACGTCATGAAAGAGTCCGCTCACGCAGCGATGTCTTACGCCCGTGCTCACCAAGAAGAACTTGGCATCCCCGAAGACTTCTTTGATAAGTATGACGTTCACGTTCACTTGCCAGCGGGAGCAATCCCTAAGGATGGACCTTCCGCCGGTATCACGCTTACAACAGCTCTTGTGAGTTTGATGACGGGAACTCCTGTTCGTCACGATATCGCGATGACAGGCGAAGTAACTCTGCAAGGCCGCGTTCTTCCGGTCGGTGGAATTCGCGAAAAATGTTTAGCTGCTTTGAACCTTGGAATTACGAACATCATCATCCCGCTGGCTTGCCAAAAGGATCTTGCTGATATTCCTAAGATCTTCAAAGACAAAATCAATTTCATCTTGGCTGAAAATCTTGATGAGGTGTTTGCGGTGGCTTTCGACAAGAGCGCCAAAGCTCAAGAGAAGAAGCCTGCAATGAAGAAAGATCCAAAAAAATCAAAGAGCTTGGCTGCTTAATTACGAGTAGTTCAAGCCCATCGCCCCTCCCAAACGATGAAGAAAAAGGACTGAGCAATCAGTCCTTTTTCTTTTTTCAAATCTGAGAAAACTCACGAAACATATGGGTCCCAAAATTCGTTTTGTTTATTTGGCGGCTAAGGGCCCACTCTGTTTCGTTTAGAAATATTAAATCTCTCCAGCCTCGGCCCAATTTGCCTTCCTGGCCTTCTTTTCCCGCCTTCATTAACGCTACGATAGATAAATGGGGTCCATAAATGCGCGTTCTTGATCTCGGTGTCATTTCTAATAACGAAAGATTTCGCCGTCGGGCGGAACTCATCGCGCGATTTTTTGAATTTGAATTCCGTTTTTTTAATAACGACGAAGATTTTTTTTCAAATTCAGGAGACTACAAAGGCATTAGCTGTGTTGTTCTGGATTGCAGTGAATTGACAAAGCCCAATGAAGTCGCCGGTCAAGTTCAAGTTGCCAAACAAGGCGCCCCCGAAAGTTATATTTTAACTGTCGTCAGCTCGAAGTTGTCCCCCGAAGATGCGCGAATTGTAAGAACGTCTGGAGCCTCCCTGGTCATCATGGAGAATGAATATCTTTCTTCTAGTAAACCAGAGTTCATTCTTTCTCAGGTCATTCGTTCGACCTATATTCCCATCAAAGCTCTGGATTTGGTCGAAGGCAGCGAGATCGCTTTTCCCATTTTTCACCTTCTTTCCGTGAACAAACGATTTTTAAAAATTGCAAAACCAGGATACAAAGTCGGCCACGATTTTCTTGAAAAGTACATCGAGGTCGGCGATCTCTATCTCAAGCGAAGCGATCTTCCGGCCTGGGTTCAATACACCAATCTGCACTCTTCAGAAGGACCCGAAAGTCATTTGCGCAAGTGCCGACTTCGCTTCTTGCAGTTAAATCAATCATTCTTAAATTTGGTTCTTTTGATTACAGATCAAAGCTCTGCGGCTTCCTTTGCTCAGGGACGCGAACTGTTTGAAGTCTGCGAAGGGTTTGCGGCAGAACTATTGGAATCTATGGCCGATCTCAAAGATCCGTGGAGTGTGATTAGCAATTCGGCGATCGGTGACTTCGGCTCTGTTGAACGTGCTCCGGCCATTGCCGCCTACGCTGGAATCTTGAGCACCCAAGCCCACATGGGAAATCCTAAAGAAATCATGATCGGGGCCCTCTTGTCAGATGTCGGGTTTTTGGATCTGAGCCCCTCAACGACGGAAAAGGTTCGACAGAATCGTTTAAATGACTTCAATGCTGAAGAAAAGATGGAATATCAAAAACATCCCATCTTTAGTTTGAACCAGTGCCTTTCGCGAAAGCTGCCTCTTAGCGAAGACATTAAAGAAATCATTATTCAAAGCCATGAGCGCATGGATCAAAAGGGTTTTCCTCATCGGGTGCGCTCGGATAAACTCAATGAAAGCGCCATGCTTGTACGACTTTGTTGGGATTTAGACATGCGCTGTCAGGTTCGCATGGGGGAAAAGCGGGTTGACATCAAAGAGGTCAAACAAAAATTATCGGAATCCGCTTCCAGTGATACGGGAAACTATTCGTTTATCTTCTTAAACAAGATCCTTAAGATTCTTAATAAGCCGGAAAACAACGGCGACGTGATTGTCGTCTAGACAAAAGCTATTGTTTAAAGCCCTTGAGGCGATCGTTCTCAGATTCAAGCACGCGAACCAAAGTCTTCAAGTCAGAAACCTCGTCTTTCAGTTGAAAGATCTGCTCTTCCTTTTCTTGAAGAATCTGTGTGTAAGCTTTCTTGAGCTCATTGAGAAGCTTGTTGGCGGCAGTCAAAATGGGCTCATCCTTGTTTGCCTTGACTGTTTTGTCCTGTAGGTCCTGAGCCTTCATTTCGTCTTTTGAAGAAGCAGACATAGTGTCGTTACCTTTCATCATTCCTTGATGAGCACCCACCAAAGCGAGGTCGCTTTCTTGGGAGGGGCGATGTACTCTTTGATGGGTACCCATCGGTTCGTCCATGATGAAGTACTTGCCGTCTTCAAATC
>JANJTG010000257.1 GCA_024711265.1 Bdellovibrio sp.
ACCTCCGAAAGGCGAAAGGTACCAGGCGAAAGGTACCTTCTAGGTTTTTTTACAGTAGATGAAAAGTTCTTTTCCTTGGCGGCGAGGCACGGATTTTTGCCAGCGGCCCCAGAAGATGGGGTGATAAGAAGACTTAAGCCGTTGGCGAAGCTCCCACTCAGTGCCGCCGTAAGGGGGGCCCTGTCTTTTTTCGAAAGCAAAGAAGACGCCCATCAGGTGTCCTCCGTTGACCAGCACGCGATTCCAAACTTTAACAAGGTCTTGGCGTTTGGCGGGATTGATGGCGCAGTAGCAGGTGTGTTCAAAAACTACATCGAAGGCCTGATCGAAATCCCGCGGAAGCTTGAAAAGATCAGCTTCTACGAAATGCAGATTTTCAAGGTGGCCATAATTTTTCTTCGCTCTTTCGATGGCCTGGGGAGAAATATCCACCGCCGTCACTACGTGACCGGCTTGTGCGAAGAATGCGGCATCATGCCCCTCTCCGCAACCCAAAACCAGAATACGAGAGCGTGAGATTTTAAGACGAGGAAGCATGTCTTTGAGGGCTTCGGCCGCGTCGCCTAAGTTCCATCCGGGATTGGGTTCGGATTCATAGATTTGACTCCAGTAACGTTCTTTTTCAACGTCCTGATTGGAGGGCCAGTACTCAGGAATCTCATAAGTTTTTCCCTGGAACTCAATGAAGTCGTCACCAAAACCATCAAGCAGATTGAAGAAATGGGCTTGCGCCTTGCGAGACATCACAAAGGGAATTTTATTGGAAGTGTAACCGTGAAAACGATCCCACTCGTCCAAAGACAATGATTCCAATGAAAATGCAAAGTGAACACCGTAGGGAAGAGAGATTTCCCACGCGCCGTCTTTCACCTGAACTTGTAAAGCGACATAAGGTTCGTCGAAGGCTTCGACGATAACGGGAGTTTCCCCAATCGTGGTAAGCAGGGTTCCGCCTTCGTGAAGTTTTAAATTTTGCAGAATTTCTTGTCCCACAAGAGGGTCTTGGATACGAACCTCGCGGCTCAGACCGTAACCCTCTTCATCAATTTGGATGAATTGCGTGGGAATAGGCATTATTTGTGAGGCGTCCCTGTGGGCGCTGGTGTCGCAGTGGGTTCGGGAGCTTGTTCAGGGGTTGCTTCTCCGGGGGTGATTGTCGATCCCTCTGTGAAGACCACAATGTCATTGGTTGTTTTCACAGATTGAAGGGTCCATTTGTCGACATCGGCACTTTCAGAGGGTTCCCGATGAAGAATTGCTTCGCCTTCGATCACTTGTTCGAGGGCTTCGCCACCTTCTGACGTGTCGATGAATTTATAAGCAAAAACGGCACGGACCTTGTTGTCGCCCAAAGACTCTGTCCAGAGTCGTGTGATCGAAAGGTCTTTCGCGTGAGGTTTTTTGGTAGCTAGTGTATTTTCAATAAGTTCCGCAAGTTTAACCTGAATGCCGGAGTGCGTCTCAAATCCCACAGCTTGGGAAGTATGAATTACATTCCAAGTCCAAATAAGTGCGGAAATGAAAACGACGAGACTAACAATTTTCTTCATCTCTAGAGTCCTCTCTCTATTTACTCAGTGTGATAAAACTGACATCCTTATCCGACCATGATATTCCGTTTTTTTCAACATTCGTGCAGAGAGGATATCTCATGAATCAACAATGGCTGACAATCTTAATGTCTAAAGGGATTGAGCTGGAACAAAACCTGCGTCAGCAACTGCAAACCGCCAAAGAGGGGCTCAAAAGCCAACTTGAAGACCGAGGCATTCGCCTGAGCGCTGCGGATTTAGCGGCCTTGCTGGAGGAGGTGTCTCCGAAGGCCTCTCATGCTGCCTTGAGTTATGCGCTAGATATGGTAAGGCCTTTTTCGGCGGGCATGGGTTTGAGAATTTCTCGCTTGTCGGACACTCAGGTTGAGATGGTGATTCCGGCGCGCACTCGCAATTTAAGCGAGGTCAAGCAAATGCACGAAGGGGCGATCACCACAGCGGCTATTGAGGCCGCTAAATTGTTGTGGATGCGCCATGCTCCGATTGGAAATTTCGAAGTGACTGTTTCTCGAGTGGAGGCAGAGTTTTTCAAGAATCAAACGGAAGACTGCCGCGTGCGTATGGAGTTGCCTGAAACGACTCGCGAGTTGGTGCTGGCGGCACTGCGGGATCATCGTGAAGCCAAGGCAGAAACAGAACTTAAAGTTTTTGACGACCATGATCAGGCGGTGGCGGAATTGCAACTGCATTTAAGTTTCAAACACACGCCGGTATTGAGCGGACAAGGCTAAAGGTTTTTATGGAAATTTTGGAAAGTCATATTGATACGAGCTCTGCGGATTTCAAAGCCAATCGTGAGGCGATGCTTAACATCGTCGGTGAATGGCGTGAACGCGTGGAGATGGTAAAACAAGGTGGTGGCGACGAGGCCACTAAAAAACACAAAGCCCGGGGAAAGTTGACAGCCCGTGAGCGGATCGAAGCTCTGGTGGATGGAGGAACGGCGTTTCTAGAGTTTTCAACGCTGGCGGCCTGGGATATGTACGAAGGTCAAGCGCCGGGTGCGGGGGTGATCACAGGTATTGGTGTCATTCACGGAACAGAGTGCGTGATTGTCGCTAACGATGCGACGGTCAAGGGCGGCACGTATTTCCCGATGACGGTGAAGAAACATTTGCGCGCGCAAGAAATCGCTTTTGAAAATGGTCTTCCTTGTATTTACCTTGTCGACTCAGGGGGAGCCTTCTTGCCGATGCAAGCGGATGTGTTCCCGGATCGCGATCACTTCGGAAGAATTTTTTATAATCAAGCTCGCATGTCTGCCTCTAACATTCCGCAAATTGCTGTGGTCATGGGATCTTGCACGGCGGGGGGCGCTTATGTTCCTGCGATGAGTGATGAGACTGTGATCGTCAAAGAAAATGGCACCATCTTTCTGGGGGGACCTCCGCTGGTAAAAGCGGCGACTGGTGAGGTCGTGGACGCTCAAGAGTTGGGTGGTGCTCAGGTGCACTGTGAAACCAGTGGTGTTACGGATCACTTTGCTGAAGATGATGAACACGCCATTGAAATCACCCGTTCGATTGTGGCACACCTTAATCACAAGCGTGCGGTGCAACTGAAAACGTTGCCTGTGGAAGAACCTCTTTTTGATTCGCAAGAGCTTTACGGTGTTATTCCCAAAGACAGTCGCGTTCCTTTTGATGTGCGCGAAGTGATTGCACGTCTTGTGGATGGATCTCGTTTCCATGAATTTAAGCCGTTATTTGGAAAAACTTTGGTGACGGGTTTTGCCCATATTTGGGGAATGCCTGTCGGGATTATTGCTAATAATGGCGTGCTTTTTAGTGAAAGTGCTCAAAAAGCGGCACACTTCATTGAGCTGTGTGAGCAGCGTGAAGTGCCGTTGATTTTCTTGCAAAACATCACTGGTTTCATGGTTGGAAAGAAATATGAAAACGAGGGGATCGCCAAACACGGTGCCAAAATGGTGATGGCGGTTTCCAATGCTCATGTGCCGAAATTCACGGTGGTGATCGGTGGTTCTTATGGCGCCGGCAACTATGGTATGTGCGGACGAGCTTATCAACCTCGTCAGTTGTGGATGTGGCCGAATGCCAAAATCAGTGTGATGGGTGGTGAGCAAGCTGCTAATGTTCTATTGACGGTGAAGTTGGATCAGATGGCGGCAAAAAAACAAACGATGACC
>JANJTG010000260.1 GCA_024711265.1 Bdellovibrio sp.
GAAAAGAAGGGCTGCAACTTTCTTTGAAGGAGTTTTCTTGAAGTCCGTTTATTCCATCTGCATATCCCTTCTTCTTGTTTTAACCTCTTGCACCCACACCCCGACCAAAGTCTTGGAGCCGGGGCAAGCGGAGGCGGATCGTCCCATCCCCTATAAACCCGAGCGAACACCCGCTGCCAGTGAGCTCGACTGGTGGGCCGCCAATTCACAGCAGGTTCAAGACGCCAATTGTCGTCTCAAATTTCCGGTCACGACCGCTGAAATTGATAGCTATTACAAAAGACTTCCTCCAGAGCCTGGCTACGAAGCCGGCACGACCGAAGTCTTCGGCATCCAACTTGAGAATGAAAGGCCTCATCTGGTTTTAGCCCTTTCTAAGCTTCTTTATCCCGCCCACGAAGGGACCCAAATTGAAGGGACTCCCGAAAATTTCCAGAAGAAATACAATATCAATCCGTCCTGCAATAAAGCCCTGTGTGCCGCCCAAAAAATCTTCGGAAAAGAAGTCGGCCCTCAGATGCTCTTTATTATGGATAAATTCGATGTGAACACGTCTCCATTTTCTTTTGTGAATGCGGATTTATTTACGGCTTCTGAAATTGCGGATGTCATCCGCACTTTTGAGCTCATGCCAACTCGACAACTTCCTTTAAAATCCAATCAACAGCTTATTAAGTTCAAACGCGGTTATACTCGCGCTTCGTACGGAGAAGACGGCGACTTGGTGTTAGCCAATGCCATGATGGAACTCTTTGATGGCTGGAGTAAGAAAAGTTCTTTGGTTCGCCAGTACACTCTTTTCCACGAATTCGCACACAACTATGCCAACAACCAATTTGCAGACTATGACCGCTCTGCAACTTGGCTGACGCTGAGTAATTGGAAAGAAACCAAAGATGGTGAGTTCACCATTGAAAAAAAGAAGCTTCTGCAAGGTCACCCCTTCGTTTCTAAGTACGGAGAAACAAACCCTTTTGAGGACTTCGCAGAAAGTGTGACGTCATATCGCCTGAATCCAGCGCTTCTCAAAACAAAATCCCCCGACAAATACAATCTAGTGAAGCTGATGGTTTTCGACGGCGTTGAATTTACGTCTCAAACCTCCTGCAAAAAGTCTTCATTAAGTTCGCAGTATCAAAAACAAATTGATCGCGATGGTGGCGCCCTCAGCGCGCAAAACAAAGAGCAAGTCAAAGCAGCCTGCCAACGCACCTTCTATCAAACTGTGCTCGGCCATATACCTGTGAGTTTCTTTGAAGCTTGTGTCAACTACGAGGCGACGCAACTCTGGCTGGCGAACAATGCTTCGAAATACCCTGAGCTTGTGCCGCAGGCCCTTTTTGATGGCAAACTTCGCATCAGCAACCTGAAGTTCACCCAACTCAAAAAGGAACTTTCTCAAACCCTCGCGCCAGAGACTGCGGATTGGATTCTGGATTCGGTCAAAGATTATTCCTATAAAATGACTTCCGAGATGACCAATGCGGAATACTGCGAAGCTTGGGCAAAGCTTGAAAATCGCGTTTACCCAGGAGCGGGCAATAACAGTTCTTGGCGCCAAAAGGGCCTCTTCGTGTCGAGAGACTACGCCCCTCATGCGGGCGCCGCTCGTGGTTTATGTTTAGATCTGGTTCGCGGCTTCACTCCGACATCAAAGTCTTCAACATCCACGATTAAGAAGTGGCTCAAGGAAACATTCTACATAAAAACTGAAGCGCCCCTGGTCGAACGCGGAGTGAATCGGGAGTCTTTGTTAAAATATATCGTTGACCGAACCAGTCACTAATTAGTGAGATTGCGACAGCTTTTTAAGGAAGCTTCTCATCGTTCGAACATAAAGGTCATAGTCAGGGCTTGAAACATCATGCCCTGACAAAGGAAAGATCTCGATCTTTGAGTTTTTGAAGACATCTTTCATTTCAATCAGATCTTCATCCATCATCATGGCACTGTGGCCGCCCTTGAGAATCAAGGTCGGTGTCTTTGCAAAACGACGACACTCTTCCAAAAGATTGAGATCCTGAGAATCATTGGCGATTCCCCAAAGGAACTGTTCACTTTTCGCCGACGGATGAGTGCG
Source organism: Bdellovibrio sp. (assembly GCA_024711265.1). Taxonomy (GTDB): domain Bacteria; phylum Bdellovibrionota; class Bdellovibrionia; order Bdellovibrionales; family Bdellovibrionaceae; genus Bdellovibrio. The sequence goes on from JANJTG010000260.1 coordinate 2,081, forward strand.
TGCTCTCTCAACCCACTCTTTGCCAAACTTTCTTTGCTTTAAGACTTTGTCCTGAATGACCAGCGCCACAATGCTCTCTGGATGTGTCAGGGCATACGCCACGGCATACAATGCCCCTTGACTGAAGCCGACAAGCACAAAACGCCGGATTCCCAGATGTTCAACCACCGCTTGGATATCATTTGCATGATCGTAAACAGAGAATCCACTGGCGGGAAAATCCGATTGTCCCCGGCCCCGCAGACTGATTGCAACACAAGGGTGTTCTGAAAAGCTGGCAAAATCATTTTGCCAGTCTTCGGCTTTGCCAAGCATCCCCGGAATAAACACCATCGGAATCCCTTTGGCCTTAGAATTTCCATAGATTGCATGAAGTCGTCCAAATGATGTTTCGACAAAAACATCCCTGATCTCACTCATCCTGCCCCTCACGCCTTCTTACACAAATATGACAATCGTAGGTGTCAGAATAGGACATTGAACCTGAAGTGCAAAGACCTTGGCCACAAACTAGACCCTACCTTGCCAGTGGCTCATGAAAGGTCCAATGAGCGCCAGCAGAGTTTCAAGAAAATAGCTGTCATCTGCTTTTCTAGGAACAGAAAAACCACAACCCTTGAACTCACGCAGTAAAATAACATCAGGACAACTCACAGCAAATGAGGTGTGACATGAGAACACTAGATAA
>JANJTG010000288.1 GCA_024711265.1 Bdellovibrio sp.
ACGTAGCCGATCAAAATAAAAGCATGGAGTTTTATTCCAGCCTTTTGCAGCAGACTCCAATTCTTCATGTGCCAGGAATGACTCAGTTTCAGATGTCAGAAAAACATGTTCTGGGGCTGATGCCAGAGGCGGGAATTAAATGGCTTCTTGGGGATGCACTCAAAAAAGATCCCTCTTCTGGCTCCGGCATTCCCAGAGCGGAGCTTTATATCAGTGTTCAAAATCCTGAAAGTTATCATGATCGCGCCTTGCAGTTGGGCGCTGAGCTTTTAAGTCCCGTACAAGAAAGAAATTGGGGTGATCGCGCAGGTTATGTGCTTGATGCTGACGGACACGTCATCGCTTTTTCTTCTTAAGCTATTTCATGGACTCCACCATTTGCATGTTGGAGTTGTGCTTAAGTCTTTTCATAGAGCTTTGCGTACTTCCGCGCAAAGCGCACGGTTTGTGCGATCAACTCTTCGTTAGAAGATTCATGTAAAATGCGTTCAAAGAAGAAGATGCCGTCCATATAGGTGTCTAAATCCTGACACAGTTCCAGAACATTGGCGTTGGGTTGAAGTTTATTTTGATCCGCCAAAGCTTGCACACGACTCACAAGGCGTTCATCCAATTGCAGGGGCACCGTCTCGCGGACGCGCTTTTTGAACTGTTTATTGACGAGGGCTTGAACAAAAATAATCTTGGCAAAGTCTTCGTGACCACAGCCATATTCCAAACGCTGGCGGACATAGGACTCGAGTTCCTCACCCAAAGTTTTTTGTGGAGGGTAGGGGAGTTCCAAATGATTGATCTCCTCCAGGAACTTTTCAATGATGGCAATAAGTAAACCCTCTTTACCTTCGAAGTAGCGGGCGATCAGGGACTCGTTCACGTCGGCCTTTTTGGCAATCATCCGGGTGGTGGCGCCGTCAAAACCATGCTTTGAAAAGATCTCGCGGCCCGCATTGATGAGGCGCTCTTCAGAGGCTGATCGATCTCTCTTTTTACCCTTAATGTGAGTATTACTATCATCCTTGTGGGTCTTTGAATGAGATGTTTCCGTCATGAAAACCTCCTGAGAATAAATATAACTACCTGAAATACCTGATATTTATATAACGTATCATAAGGTCTTCGCGACTTCAAGAAAGTAATTGATTGCATACTTAAGCTCCTTGTTTTAAATTAAGTATGTAAGCGATTACTTAATGGAGTCAGAACCTATGAAAAAAACCGAGATTCTTAAGATTGGCAGTTTTGCAGTGATAGCCCTCGCCCTTCTGGCGGGACAAGGGGCTTCAGCGCTCAGTCTGAACGAGTATTTAGATCAAGTTCAGCAGGAGAGCTTGGGGTACAAAGCAACCAGTGAGCAAGCCGAAGCAGCGGATTTAAAATCTCGCGAAGCGGATTTGTTTTTCACACCGCGCTTTTTTGCAGAAGCGCGCATCGGGCATGATGGCAAAGAACCCTTTGCCTCCACCATCACGTATGATCGTCTCAAATTACAGAACTATTCTTTAGGCCTCTCGCAAGAATTTAGCTTTGGTCTGCAGACCAAACTTTCTTATGCTATGGATAGAACGGAGGTGGAAGGGGCCACTCTTCCCGCCGGTGTTCCGAATAGTTTTTGGAATGCGACTCCTGCCTTAGAATTAAGTATGCCTTTGTGGGCAAATGGCTTTGGTCGTTCCTCTCGCGCCAATGAAGATCTGACGCGACAACAGAATCTGGCGGAGCAATTCGGTGCGAATGGGCAGTCTCGGGGCTTTTTAGTTGAAGCCGAGGCGGCTTACTGGAGACTCTCTTCTGCGCAAGAAATCGTGCAGGTGCAGACGCAAGCTTTGAAGCAGGCGCAAAGCATTTTGGATTATGTGTCTCGCAAAGCAAAAATGAATCTGGGAGAAAACGCCGACGTCCTGCAGGCGAAAGCTTTGGTCGAAGCCCGTATGTTTCAACTGCAACAGGCCCAGAATCAAGAGCGCGCCGCTCGCCGTTCGTTTAATACCTATATCAATAAGGACGCAGAACAAAGTGTTGCCACTTTAGAGGGGATTCGTTATGCGGATCTGCAAAAGGTAACAGTTCCTACGGTAAAACCCGGGGATCGTTACGATGTTAAAGCGGCCGAAGCGCAAGCGCGTTTAGCGCAGGCCTCAGCGCAATTGGTGGCGGAAAGAAATAAACCTAAATTGGATCTTTATGGGAGTTACGCCCTTAATGGACGTGATGAAGAGTTCAATGAGGCTATGAAAAACGCCGGAAAAACAGAGAGAGACACCGCCTTTGTGGGTGTTCGTTTGAATATTCCTCTGAATATCAGTGCTTTGTCGGATGCGAAATCCGGTGCTTTGAAAGCGCAAAGAGTCGCGGATCTTTCTTATCAACAAAAACGTTTCACCCAAGAGCAAGATTGGACCAACTTGGTTCAACAGTTGGGTGAGGCGAAAGAAAGTCTCCGTTTGGCGACCAATATCGTGAATGCTCAAAAAGCCAAACTTGAAAATGAAAGAACACGTCTTCGCCAGGGCAGAACCACCACCTATCAGGTTCTTCTTTTTGAACAAGACTTCTCACAATCTGAGGTGGCCCGAGTTCAGGCCGCCGCACAGATTCTTGGATTGCAAGCACAAATTAAACTTTACCAAACCTCTGTTGAGGGAGGGAAATAGTCATGAGCTTACCTAAAATCTCAATCAGTAGACCGATCTTTATCACCTGCGTGACCATTGCGATTGTGGTGGTTGGTTGGGCTTCCTTTAAGTCCATGAGCGTGGATTTATTTCCGGATGTGAGCGTTCCAGTTGTGACTGTGCAAACAATTTACAAAGGCTCTGGGCCTTCGGAAATTGAAACACTGGTGAGCCGTCCTATCGAAGAAGAAGTGAGCACCATCTCCGGCATTAAACGTCTTACTTCTAAAAGTTTAGAGGGGGTCAGTCAGGTTATCGTCGAGTTTAATAGCAGTGTCGACGTGAAGTACGCGGAACAACAGGTGCGCGATAAAGTGAATATCGCCAAAGCCAAACTTCCCAGTGAAGTGGATGACCCCGTAATTAGAAAGTTCGACCCCTCAGATACACCCATTTTAACTTTGTCCGTGACGGCGAAAGGATTGGGTGATGCACAACTTTTTGATATTGCCGATCAATATATTAAGCCGCGTTTGGAACAGGTGAACAACGTCGGAGCTATTGAAATCTTCGGTGGTCGCGAAAGAGAAATTCATGTCCTTTTGGATCGAAAAAAGCTGCGTGCGCGTGAGGTCTCTGTAGGGCAAGTTGCTGGACAAGTGGGAGCTTCAGGGGAAAATATACCGAGTGGTAAAGTTGAGCAGGGAGGCAAAGAGCTTGTCTTCCGCGGGTTGGGAGAGTTTAAGACGGTTCCCGAAATCTCTGATACTCTTGTAAATCTTTATGGGAACGAAGTGCCCACTCGAGTTTCAGATTTAGGTGTGGTCGTTGACACCCTGGAAGATGAAAAATCACGCGCCTTTTTAAATGGCGAGAAAGCTTTGTTCCTGCAAGTCTACCGTCAATCAGGTTCAAACACGGTGAAAGTGGCCGATGACGTTATTAAGCAGTTGGAAAAAATTAAGCCAGAGCTTGAAAAGCTGGAAGGAGCTCCGAGCACACAGGTGGTTTCCAACGCCTCTATTAAAATCAAAAATAATTTGGTTGATGTGTATGAAACCATCATTATCGGTATCATCCTTACCGTTATTACGGTTTTCTTCTTCCTGGGAAGTGCTCGTTCAACTTTAATCACGGCCCTTTCTTTGCCCATATCCTTGATCGGAGCGTTCCTGGTCATGAAGCTGGCTGGTTTTTCAATTAACATCGTTTCGATGCTGGCTTTGACATTGGCCGTGGGGCTTTTAATCGACGATGCGATCGTCGTTATTGAAAATATCTACCGTCGTATGGAGCTCGGGGAAGAATCTTTGACCGCGGCGGAAAAAGGCACCACTGAAATTCAAATGGCAGTGTTGGCAATTACTTTGGTGGTGATTGCGGTCTTCGTTCCTGTAGGAACGATGTCGGGAACGATTGGTCAGTTCCTGAAACAGTTCGGTATGACCGTGGTGTTCTCGATGGCGATCAGTTGGTTTGTGGCCATGACCATCATTCCAATGTTGACGGCTTATTTCGGAGGAGAAGGGCAGCACGGAGCTCACCATAATCCCCATGGTAAACTGACCCTTTACGATAAAACCTTGGGACGTCTGGTTCGAGGTTTTGATCGCTTTCAATCTTGGCTTGAAAAGGTGTATGAAAAACTTTTGCGCGTGACCCTGCGCCATCCTTTGATGACCATTGGGGCGACATTCTTGGTATTCGTTCTGAGTATCTACTCTGTTACGAAAGTTCCAGGCGCCTTCATCACAGATGATGACAGTGGCGAGTTTACAGTCACTCTTGAGATGACACCAGGAACTAGCTTGGACGGTATGAATAAGATTGGTAACGAAGTGGACAAAATCATTCGTGCCAATCCCGAGGTGAATTACACGGCCATGATTATTGGTAGCTTGTATGGTGAATCGAACAAGGCCAATTTCTATGTGCGTATGAAAGATGGCAAAGAGCGTGGGAAATTAACGACTGAAAAATTCCGCGACAAAATTCGTGGACAGTTGGCTTCGTTTACTGATGCCAATCCTGTTGTTAAAAAGTACGACGCAACGGGGGGCATGGGACAGCAGCCTTTCGTTTTGAATATCATTTCAGCGGATCCTAAAGAGCTTGAGGCGTCAGCCACGAAGATTCTTGAAAAGCTTAAGGCGGATCCTCGTCTTAAAGATGTGGATACAAATTTCCGTCCCGGAAAACCCGAGATGCAAGTTCGTTTAAAACCGGGCGCCGCGAAACAATATGGCATCAATACGAAAACCATGGGCCAAGAGCTTCGAGCGCAAGTGGAAGGTTTTACGCCCGCTAAGTTCCGTGAAAAGGGACGGGAATATGAAGTTCGGGTTCGTTTGCTTCCTGAACAGCGCGATTTGAAACAAAGTTTCAACGAGGTTTATGTGCCCAACGTAAACAGAAAGCTCGTCCGTCTGTCAGATGTGGCTAGTGGCGACATTGCCTCAGGACCAGCCTCCATTGAACGTCAAGACCGCGGCCGTTATATTCAAATCACGGCGGGCCTTGCTCCAGGGGCGGGTCTAAGTAATGTCGTTAACGACGCCGTTACGGCGATGACGACCGGAGACACTGCATTCCCATCCAGTGTCCGCTATGGCTTCGGTGGGGATGCGGAAAATATGACAGAGTTGATGACCTCCACTGTTCTGGCGTTGGGATTTGCGATTCTGTTCATTTACCTGATCCTCTCTAGCTTGTATGAGTCGTTTATTACTCCGATCACTATCATGGTGGCATTACCTTTGGCCTTGTGTGGAGCGTTCCTGGGGCTGTTCTTGATGAAAGAAACGATGACGATCTTTGCAATCTTCGGATTCTTCATGTTGATCGGGGTGGCGGGAAAAAATGGTATCTTGCTGGTCGACTATACGAACCAAATGATGGCCGAAGGTAAATCTCGCGCGGAAGCTTTGGTGGAAGCGGGTAAGACTCGTCTTCGTCCAATCCTGATGACTTCTTTTGCCTTGATTGCCGGAACTTTGCCGGTTGCGATCGGGATGAATGAGGCCTCGAAATCACGTACGGCCATGGGGGTTGCCATCATCGGCGGTATGATTTCATCAACTATTTTGACTCTGATTGTGGTCCCTGCAGTGTTTACATATGTGGATCGTTTCAGAATTTGGGCAAATAATATTGGTGGCAAGTTAACGTCCACCAAGAAAGACAGACACGTTGAAGTCAAACTGACTTCCGAGTCGACCACCGTTGAGGCTGGAGACTACGGAGTGACAGAAAGTTAAGAGTGGAGGTTTCATGGCGAAATTATTTATTCAATCAATGCCGACACCTGAGGAGTTACAATCTTCCGTATCGCGAATTCATGAAGGGGTCGACTCGACCCCTCTTTATACGAATCTGCTTTTTATGAAGGTGGCATCAGAGCTGGATAATTATTTGGACGGTGTTTTGGCTCCGTACAACTTGTCCAGCGGACGTTTTACTTTGTTGCATCTTTTGCACAATGCTCCTGAAGGGATGATGCCCTCTGAGCTTTCGCAAAGGGTGGGGGTGACTCAAGCGACGATCTCAGGTTTGCTCAATAGTCTGGAAAAGGCAGAGCTTGTGAAACGGGAACTTCATCATAAGGATGCGAGATCTTTCGTGATCCGTCTGACCGACAAGGGGCAAACCTTGATTAAGGAATTGCTTCCTCAATGGTCACCCAAATTGGCGGCCTTTTGGGGGCAGCTTTCTGAACATGAATTGACTTTCATACAGGGGCTTCTTGAGAAGATGATTAAAAACACCGCGGTGTTGAATCAAAACTGATCGCAAAAAGGTTTCGATCAGCTAGATCGAAACCTTGGAGATGATGCTGACGACACGGCGAATGTCTTCGTCGTTGTGGTATAGGCCAAAACCAAAACGCAAACGATTCCCCCGCGAATCGGTGTGGACGTGATTTTGTGCCAATGCCGCGACCATTTTCTGAGTGGATTCCCCTGAAGGCAGTGCAAAAGTTAAAAAGTGACCATGCCTTGCGCTGTTGCCCCTCATCAGAGTTTGTTGATTGAGCAGGGGATGGTTGATCTTTTCAAGTTCTTTTATAAAAAGCTCCTGATTCTTTTTCACAAAGTTGTGGATCTGAATGATATCAAGCTTCTCGGCCTTGAATTTTTCTAAGGTCGCAATCAAGCGATAGATCGCCGAGAAATCCATAGTGCTGCCAGCATATTGAAGGGCATCGATCGGATATCCGACCTCAGTTCCCACCGCCGACAGGTGAGACAGTTCGGCAAACCACCCCGTATGAAAAGGGCGGTGTCGTGTCTTCGGGGGGACATAAAGGAAGCAGCCGCCTTCACCACCTTGAGCATATTTATAGGAACCTGCGAGATAGAAAACACGATCTTCTAGTGGCGAAAGATTCGTCGGCACCGCCATGAAAGCGTGATAACCATCAATCACAAATAAAGCTTCGGTCGGAGCCTTTAGGGCAAGCCGTTCCACATCGCAGGTCAGGCCGGAGTTGAAAAAAACATGGCTTATGAAAATCAAGTTCCAAGAGTTGGAGCTCATTTCTTTTTCAAAGCGCTCGTGGAAAGTCGAGATCGGAAGAGTTGGCACCTTGACGACCTCAAAGTTTTTAAACTCTGACAAGCGGTTGATTTGTCGGTCAAAACTATAGAACTCTGAATCAGTGGTGAGGATGCGCACTTTTTGTGTCCAGTCCAAAGAACTGAGAAGGCGAAAAACAAATTCATGGGTATTCGGGGCAAAGACCAGTTGTTCAGGTTTGGAAAGTTGAAGGATTTCGGCGATCAACTTCTGTGCTTGCGGGATTTTCTTTGAAAAAATGTAGTTCCATTTGTTGTCGACATATTTGCAGGCGTCATCCCAATATTCAAGATGAGCGTCCCGGGTCACATCCGGCCAATAGTGGTGACTATGGCACGCAAAGTGAAGTTCTTGAGGGTGGGCTTCTAAAAAACGGCTGTAGAGATGTTTATACATAGAAAGATCATACTGAAAAGAGTCTGATTTGACTATGAAAGAGGAGGGCATTGCTTTGATATAAAAAAAGGCGCTTTTAAGGAAGCGCCTTTTGAAAGCTCATCAATAGATGAATTTAAGACTAGAAGTAACCTTCATCGTCACCGAAGTCTTCGTCGTCTTCGTCTTCGTCATCATCATTTTTATCCGTCATTTCGTCTTCGCCTTCTTCATCTTCCACATCTTCGAAAGATCCTTCAGATTCAGACTCTTCTTCGCCCTCTTCATCCCATTCATCAGCAGAAGCTTCTTCTTCGATGTCGATCATTTCATCCATTTCAGCTTCGTCGAAGTCAGAAGAGATTTCCGCGATGGCAGGCGTTGAAGGCTTAAGAACTTCGACAGCACCAGCGCCTACAGCAGCTTTTGCCTTTTTAGGGGCCGCTTTTTTAGGAGCCGCTTTCTTAGCAGCAGGTTTTTTCGCAGCTTTTTTGGGAGCTGCCTTTTTAGTTGCGGCTTTTTTAGTAGCAACTTTTTTAGTAGCAACTTTTTTAGCGGGTTTAGCAGCTTTTTTTGGAGCCGCTTTCTTCGCAGGTTTTGTTGCCTTCTTAGCTGTTTTCTTCGTTGCTTTCTTTGCAGTAGCTTTCTTTGCAGGTTTCGCTGCTTTTTTTACTACTTTCTTAGCTGGTTTTGCTTTTTTCTTTGCCATGATTCGCTCCCTGAAAAGTCCTGTTTCAAAATGAATTGCCCCCTTAGACTAGCGAGATTTAAGGGGGCAGGCAAATCAAAATAGAATGAGTTCTGGAGGTCTTGTTTAGTTGATAATCCCGCTGAGGTGGTCGTCGATGATTCTAGCCAAATCATTGGGAAGGATAAAGGACAAGAAGAGCCCCCCTTTATTGGCCCCTTGTTTGGGTACGATCGTAAAATAGCCCAGTGTTCTAGTGCCGGCTTTGTTCTTAATAGGGGCGGTGATACCTATGTACTCCGGGAAGTAGGAGCTTTCCAGGAACATTCCGACCGTATTCACCCCAAAATAGAGGAACATCTTGTTGTCAGAGTTCTGATTCAGCCCCAGGGCTAGTGATGGGTATTCTCCGCTAGGCATCATCGGAAGAGCGCGCCCACCTGGAAGAGTCGTCGCCGCAGGAAGAGTGACCTTGTCTTTGACGATCAGCTTCAAGGGGATGCTGACTGCCACTCGAGCTTTCTGTTGAGAGTCCAGAACGGTCGCAATTTTGACCCCTTTCACGTCGGGCACATCTATATAGAGGCTCGAGAAAGGTCCCGGAGGCAGGGGGAGGTAAAGCAGGAGTGCGTTATTGGCTTTATCAAGGCTTAAGACATGTTCATTTTCATAACTGCCGCTACCCACGTAAGCATTCATGTCTAATTTGTCATAAGCACTGGGGGTTTGTGGAGTCGGAGTCGGTGTAGCTGTTCCCCCTTGGCCGGAGTTATCTCCGTTGGATCCTTGAGTGGAGTCTCCCGTTGTAGGGGTGATGGCCTGAAAGCCCCCCTCTTTACTGCAGGCTGCAAGCAGAGAAGTTGTCATCAGAGCAACCAAGAGACTTGCTAATCTTGAAGTGTTCATAAAAAATCCTCCACACGTATGCCATATTTTTCGGCACAAGCTTACCTGGACTTTAGCTAAATATTTGAAATTATTGGTAAAAAAGTTATACACTTTGCGTGGAATGAAAAACTTTGGTCAGTGGGGTGTCAAGAAGGTGGGCAGAAAATAAAAAAACCCGGTGAGAATCCCACCGGGTTTTTGAGTTTGTTTCTATTTGCTAGCTATTAACCGATCAACTTAAGAGCCAATTGGTTAGATTGGTTAGCTTGCGCCAAAGTTGAAGTACCAGCTTGCAACAAGATGTTGTTACGAGTCATCTCGGAAGATGCTTGAGCAACGTCAGTGTCACGGATACGGCTGTTAGCTGCAGAGAGGTTCTCTTGAGCTACACCCAAGTTGTCAACAGTCGAAGTCAATCTGTTTTGGAGCGCACCAAGATTAGCGCGTGTTCCAGAGATTGAAGTCTGAGCGTTGTCCAACAGACCCAAAGCTTCTTGCGCACCTTCTTTAGAAGAGAAGTCTACACCAGAAAGTCCAAGAGCATCCAAAGTTGCTACGTTTTCACTCGCGTTGAAGGAGATACGATCTTCTTCAGCGTTGTTGAACAAACCAACTTGGAAGTCGAACTTAGGAGAAGAACCGTCCAACAACTTAGTTGTACCCCAAGTTGTTACAGAAGAGATACGTTGAATTTCAGATTTCAATTGCTGAACCTCTTTATTCAACATGCCACGCTCGTTCTCACCTACAGTGTCAGAAGCCGCTTGGATTCCCAACTCACGAAGACGAACCACGATGTTACCGATTTCGTTCAAGCCACCCTCAGCAGTTTGAACCATGGAGATACCATCGTTCGCATTTCTTTGAGCTTGTGCTGCAGAACGAATCTGAGCTTTCAAGCCTTCTGAAATCGCTAGACCTGCAGCATCGTCTGCCGCTTTATTGATACGGCTTCCAGAAGCAAGTTTCGCCATTGAATCGTTGATTGCTCTTTGTGAACCAACGAGGTTTCTTTGTGCATTAATCGCGCTTACGTTTGTTGATACTCTCATTCCCATTTTAAATTCCTCCGTTAATATTTATTTTTCATTTTCAATACCCTCCTTGATTTGTTTTTTTGGCATGAGCAGAACCTACTTCTGCTGTGCCTGTGCTGACATCCGAGTCGGCACGTTGAATGGCCTTTTTGTTTTAAGGCTCTTTTTTAGAGCCTTGGCTGGTGAGTTCGCTTTTCTTGCGTTGGCCTCTCCAGCGAGTGAACAATCTATTGTTCTTTTACGTCATCCTTGAAGGCCCTCCTTTCGGTTATACAGAGAGAGTGACCTTCTCTCTCTGACTCCTTCTGAGTGAATCGTTGATATGAAATTGATCGGGATTTGAGACGATCTCTTGACAGGACGTCAGGCGAGATTTGTTTGATTTTTACAATACTAGCCTAAAGGTAGATCGAGGATTCTGGACGTAGGATCGTCCTGAATCATTAAGGAACAGTACTTTGAGAGGGAAAAACGCGGATTTTCGAGACTAAGGATCAGTCAATTTCTAGAAAGCGACAAAAGGCCATATTGCCAGCCAAAAAATATTGGTGCTCTTGTTCTTGCTTTAGGTGATGGGCGGGGTTGTATCCAATGGTGCAGGCGACCTTTTCGCCATCAAAGTGAGAGCAGTCTTCACAGGAAAAACGTGTGTCATATTTGAGGTAGTCACTAGGACTCACGCGGTCCTTCTTAATTGAAGCGTGTAAGCGGGGTTGAGATTTCCCTTTTCCCTTTGGATTTACAATACCCACAGACATTGTTTAATCCCTCCATTGACAAAGCTGAAATAAGACTCATCCTTTATTTCAGATGGAGGGTTTATGAGCAACGATATTGAAAAAATGACGCGAAAAAGTCAGGAGGCGATGCAGGCAGCGGCTCGCTTAGCAGAGCGTAAAGGGAGCCCCTCCGTAGAGCCTGAACACCTGTTGATGGAACTGGTGCAGCAGTCTGAGGGCATTGTGCCCCGTTTATTGGATAAATTAGGCGTGAACCAAGCCCAGTTCTTGACGGAACTGCGTGCCAAAATTGATAAATTTCCGCAGGTGACTGGGGGAAATCAAAAGCTTTTTGCCAGCCCTCGCTTGGAAAAGATTTTTAAGCTGGCCGAAGATGTCGCCCAAGAATGGGGAGACTCTTACATTTCGACTGAACACTTCTTTCTGGCAATGCTGCGCTCAGGGGACGCTGAACTGGGTGGCTTATTTAAAAAATCGAAAGTGAATGCGGATGCGGTGAAGACCGCTTTGGAAGAAATGCGTGGGAATCAAAAGGTCACGGATGATGATCCCGAAAATAAGTACGAGGTTTTGAAAAAGTATGCTCGGGACCTTACGGCGTTAGCGGCCGAAGGCAAGTTGGACCCCGTGGTCGGGCGTGATGAAGAGATCCGTCGCGTGATCCAAGTGCTTTCGCGACGAACCAAGAACAATCCTGTTTTGATCGGGGAGCCTGGTGTCGGTAAAACGGCGATTGCTGAAGGTTTGGCCATCCGAATCTTGAAACAAGACGTTCCTGATAATCTGGTGGGTAAAAAACTGATGTCGTTGGATATGGGAGCCCTGATTGCAGGGGCGAAGTATCGTGGCGAGTTTGAGGACCGCCTTAAGGCCGTGATCAAAGAAGTAACGTCCAGTGAAGGTCGGATCATCTTATTCATCGATGAGTTACACACTCTTGTCGGCGCTGGAAAATCGGAAGGGGCCATGGATGCCGGGCAACTTTTAAAGCCAGCGTTGGCACGGGGGGAACTGCGTTGTATCGGTGCCACCACCTTGGATGAGTACCGTAAGTATATTGAAAAAGATGCGGCCCTGGAGCGTCGATTCCAAACAGTGATGGTCGAAGAGCCCAGTGTTGAAGATGCGATTACAATCTTACGTGGTCTTAAGGAAAAATACGAAGTCCACCATGGAATCCGTATTACCGACTCGGCACTGGTGTCGGCTGTGAAGTTGTCACATCGATATATTACCAACCGGTTCTTGCCGGATAAAGCGATCGACTTGATTGACGAGGCGGCCAGTAAGCTCGGGATTGAAACACGTTCCGTTCCTGAAGAGGTTGATAAGATTGAGCGGGAGTTGATGCAGCTTCGGATTGAAAAAGAAGCTTTGAAGAAAGAAAAAGAAGAAGGTGCCAAAGATCGCCTGATGGTGATTGAAAAAGAAATCACGGATCTAAACGCCAAGAATCAATTGCTTCGCGAACAGTGGGAATTCGAAAAAGGCGGCATTGAGCAAATCAAAAAGCTCAAAGCAG
>JANJTG010000541.1 GCA_024711265.1 Bdellovibrio sp.
GTGTTGACCTGCACGAACACATCCAGCGAACGGCCCTCTGTCTGCAAGCGCCGATCCAACGCCTCCGCGACGCGCAGACTGTCCAGTGCCTGGAACTCGGCTGCAAATCGCGCCACCAGCTTGGCCTTGTTGGTCTGAAGGTGGCCGATGACCGCCCATTGCAGATCGGTAAGATCCGCCATCGCCTCCCATTTGCGATGCGCTTCCTGCACATTGTTCTCGCCCAGCAGGCGGCAACCCGCCGCGTAGGCCAGGCGGAGAGTGGCCTCGGGTTTAGTCTTGCTGATCGGCAGCAAGCGTATCTCTGCGGGAGCGCGCCCGGCACGGTGGCATGCGGAGGCTATGCGTGTCCGCACGGCGGTCAGGTTGTGCCGGAAATCCTCGACCGAGACGGCTTGGGGATAACGGCGATGCCGATCATGCAGATTCTGGGTCTCGGAGGGGAGGTGCCTCAACTTGCCGCTCCGTTGCTGGTTGCGGGTTCGGAGACAGGCAGAATCGCTTGCTGCGGGGCGCGCCCCCGTTGCGGCAAGCGGCCATTGAGGATGGCGTAGGCGATCAGACCGATCACCAGACCCCAAAACGCTCCGCCTATGCCAAGCATCGTGATGTTGGCCGCAGCCGCCAGGAAGGTGATCAACGAGGCTTCGCGTGTCGTCGCATCGGCCAGAGCGCTGGCAAGGCTGCCGCCGATGGTGCCCAGCAGCGCCAGTCCTGCCAGCGTGGTGATGAATGTCGCCGGGAACGCCATGAAAACGGCGGCCAGCGTCACACCGAACACGCCTACGAGGATGTAGCCGACACCTGCGGCAATGCCCGCGATCCAGCGCCTGGACGGGTCTTCGTGTGCTTCCCTGCCGGTGCAGATTGCCGCCGTGATGGCGGCGATGTTGAACGCGTGTGAGCCAAATGGCGCCATCAGCAGCGAGCCCAGTCCGGTTACGGTGACGATGGGGTTGGCGCTGGTCCTGAATCCATCGTTGCGCAGCACCAGCATGCCGGGCATGTACTGGCCGGTCAGTGTGATCAAGAACAGAGGCAGCGCAACGCTGAGCAAGGCATTGAGCGAGAACGCCGGCAGGGTGAAGACCGGCGCGGCGAACTTCAACGTCAGTCCCGATAGATCGACCCGCTCCTGGATGAGCAGAAAAGCCAGCCCCAGCACCAAAATACCCACCACGGCAAAACGTGCGCTGAACCGCTTGAGCACCACATAGGTCACGATCAGCAGCCCCGCCAGCAGCGGGTCGATACTTACGCCGCCGAAAGCCTTGATGCCGAATTGCAGGAGAATCCCTGCCAGTAGTCCGGAGGCCACGCCCGGCGGGATCAGCCGGATGACGCGCTCGAACCAGCCCGACAGGCCGAGTACCACGAAGGCGGCGGCCGAGATCAGGTAGGCACCCACCGCTTCGGCATAGGGTGTGGTAGCCAACGCCGTAACCAGAAACGCGGCCGCAGGCGTGGACCAGGCCGTGATGATCGGCTCACGCGTCATCCAGCTCAGGATGAGCCCCGTCACCCCCACGCCAATCGAAATCGACCATACCCACGATGCCGTTAATTCCGGGCTAAGGCCTGCAACCTT
>JANJTG010000370.1 GCA_024711265.1 Bdellovibrio sp.
GCCCGCGCCGGGCGAAGCTCGTCGGCGAAGTGCATTACGACCTCGGCAACGATTTTTTCGAGGCGATGCTCGATCCGTACATGGCATACACCTGCGGATACTGGGCGGACGCTGACGATCTGGCGGCGGCACAGGAGGCGAAACTCGACCTCGTGTGCCGCAAGCTCGGGTTGCGGCCCGGCATGCGCCTGCTCGACATCGGCTGCGGCTGGGGCAGCCTCATGAAGTTCGCAGCCGAACGCTACGACGTCCGCTGCGTCGGTCTCACGATTTCGAGGGCGCAGGCCGAGTACGGGCGCGAGCGCTGCGCCGGCCTGCCCGTGGAGTTCCGCCTGATGGACTTCCGCGAAATCGACGAGCCATTCGACCGCATCGCCAGCCTTGGCATGTTCGAGCATGTCGGTCGGCATAACCTGCGCACCTACTTCGGGGTCGCGCGCCGTTGCCTGCGGGCCGACGGGCTCTTCCTGCTGCACACGATCGGCAACAACTTCCGCACCGCGCACACCGACCCGTGGATCGACCGCTACATTTTCCCGAACGGCGATCTGCCAGCCCTGAGGCAGGTTGCGAAGGCCGTCGAGCATCTCTTCGTGATCGAGGACCTGCACAACTTCGGCGCCGACTACGACCGCACGCTGATGGCCTGGCATGCACGCTTCGAAGCGGCTTGGCCGCGCTTCGCCGGACGCTACGGCGAACGCTTCCGCCGCATGTGGTCCTACTACCTGCTCAGCTGCGCGGGCGCCTTCCGCGCACGCGACCTGCAGCTGTGGCAGATCATGCTGTCACCCGACGGCGTGCCGGATGGCTATCGGCGACCGGCCTGACGGACCCGCCCCGGGCGATCGGCCGCACGTGCCTCAGGGCTGTCCGAGCTGCAGGTAGTAGCGCACGTCGCCCACTTCGGGCGAATAGCTCGCGCCGACGTAGATCGGACCGAGGGCGGTGTCGGCGCCGAGGAAGAGGGAATACGCGCGGTGCCGGCCGGGGTCCGGGGTGAGCGCGGTGCCATAGTTGCGCAGCTCCGCCCATTCGGCTGTCGCGCCGGCGTACACGCCGCGGCCGAGCGTGTCGGGCAGGCGCGTGATCTGGCGGTAGTAGGCGCCGCTGACGAGCGCCACCTGATCGGCGGCGAGTTCGCCGTAGCGGTAGCCAGAAAGGCGGAAGGGGCCGCCCAGCAG
>JANJTG010000028.1 GCA_024711265.1 Bdellovibrio sp.
TTGTTCTTGGCCTTTGCGGATCCCATCGCAAGTTATTTTGGAATCCTCTATGGCAAAGATAAAATCTTTGGGCACAAATCCATTCAAGGGTTTATGGCTGCGTTCTTTGTTTGCGCGATAGTCACGTTCTTCTTCTTGCTATATCATAATTATTTGATGGACCGCCTTATTGTGGTGAGTCTTTTTGCAGGACTTGTTGGCGCCTTCGCCGAGCTTATTCCCGTCGGAAAGTTGGATGACAATCTGACTCTTCCTGTGATGAGTGCTATTGGCCTCACCATCTTGTTTTATTTCTTTGGTTTTTTTGCCAATGTCGGCTAATGTTGCCTTGCCATATCATACATAAATGGCTGCCTCTGCGTGTATCTCGGCCGAGCTGTTTATGAGATGGCAAGTGGAGACGAAATGGCAACAGAACACCATGATCATTTAGATAAAATTGATTCCGAAGATGCCAGAGCACAACGCTTGGCGATGTATATCTACATTCTTCCCAACCTGATGACGACCGGAAACCTGTTTTCTGGATTCTTTGCGGTCATTCAAACCATTAAAGGGAACTATCTTTACGCAGCTTATGCGATTGTTGTTGCGGCGGTCTTTGACCAACTCGATGGTCGTTTGGCTCGTTTAACTCGCTCTACAAGTAAGTTCGGAGCTGAGTATGACTCTCTTTGTGATCTTGTCAGCTTTGGCATGGCTCCAGGGGTTTTGTTATTCCTTTGGGCTTTGCAACCGTTTGGTCGTTTGGGCTGGGTGGCGTGTTTCCTTTTTGTGGCATGTGGAGCCCTTCGTTTGGCGCGTTTCAACGTTCAAGCCAATGTCGTCGAGAAAAACTATTTCCAAGGTCTTCCCATTCCAATGGCTGCAGGGATCGTGGCATCGTCGGTTTTGGCGTTCCAAGATTTAGAACTTGAGCCCATGGGGAACTACGGTCTTCTGATCATGACCATCTTGTTGGCTTTGGTGATGGTGAGTAACTTTCGATTCCGCAGTTTCAAAGATTTAGATTTAAAAGAACGTTTGCCATTCCGTTACCTTATTTTGGGAGTCGGCTTGTTGGTGATCGTGGCTCTTCGTCCAGAGGTCATGCTCTTTGTTCTGTTTATGGGTTACGCGACCTTGGGTGCAGTTTTTGGAGTCTTTAAACTTGGTAAAAATATTCGTAAGATTAAGCCCAGTGTATATGCTCCGGCACACACGCATGAGAGCGATCTAGTCCTCGAAGAAGAGGAAGAAGAGATTAAGAAAGATGAAAAGAAAACTTAAAGTCGGTGTCGTCGGTGCGACCGGCATGGTCGGCCAAACTTTCATGAATATTCTTGAAGAGCGCAGTTTTCCCATTGAGGAGCTGCGCCCTTTTGCTTCAGAGAACTCTTTGGGCAAGAAGATCGAACTTCAAGGTCATGCTTGGCCTGTGCAGGTGTTAAAAGACGGATGCTTCGACGGACTTGATTTGGTTTTTTTCTCTTCGGGTGACGACATTTCTAAAGAATGGGCCCCTAAGGCTGTTCAAGCGGGTGCTTTTGCCGTGGATAATTCGGCGGCTTTCCGCATGGATCCTCAGACGGTTCTGGTCGTTCCAGAGGTGAACGGGGACCTTGTAAATAAAAATTCTAAACCGCAAATTATTGCCAATCCCAACTGTTCAACGATTCAGTTGGTGGTGGCCTTAAAGCCATTGTTGGATAAATTCGGCTTGGAAGAGGTGCGTGTCAGCACCTACCAGGCGGTGAGTGGCGCAGGGCAGGGCGGTTATGACGAGCTCATCGAGCAAACTGCGGATCACAAGAATGTCACACCTCAACCTAAAACCTTTCCTCATACGATCTTATTCAACTGTATTCCTCAGATTGGCTCTTTCAATGACGAAGGATTCTGCAGCGAAGAAGTGAAGATCATGAAGGAGACTCGAAAAATTTTGTCTCAGGAAAAGTTGAAAGTTTCTGCTTTCACAGTGCGTATCCCGGCTCTCAATGCTCATAGTGAATCGGTGTGGGTGACCTTGAATAAGGAAGTCGGTCGCGAAGAAGTGCTTGCGGCCCTTTCGGGCTTTGAAGGCATCGTTGTTCAAGATGAGCCCAAGAAAAGCGTTTATCCTTTGGCTCGCGATGTTTCGGGAAAAGATCCCGTTTATGTGGGGCGCATCCATCGCGACCCTGAGAATCCGAAAATGTGGCTGATGTGGGTTGTTTCCGACAATATCCGCAAGGGTGCCGCATTGAATGGAATTCAAATCGCCGAGAAGATCTTTTTTAACTAAAAAATGAAAAGGAGTTCTGTGTTTACGGAACTTCTTTTTTTCGTTTTTGCAGCTCTAAGATGGCCGAGTTTAGTTTCGCGATGATTTGAGGCGGAACTTTTTTACTGCACATGATGTGTCGGTATTCCCCTTTGGGAAGATCTTTAAGAGAGATTATTCTAAGACCCGCCGAATTGTTTTTTATAAGCGTCTCCGCCTCTTCTTGGGGAAGCAGAGTGATGTCCGCTCTGTGTGATTGAATGATCTGAAACATTTGTCTTGTTTCCACATTGGTCTGTAGGATCATGGGCTTCTTTTTTTCAATGAGATTGTCCAGATAGGGGCCATACGAAAACTGCTCACGCACCAAGAGCCTCAGGTTTTTATTTTCAAGAAGCTCTTCGATCGAGGAGCTGTTCGGCTGACTCTTGTTGTGAGTCAGGAGAACCCAGGGACCATCTCGGTAAATGGAGTGGGTGAACTGGGCAAAGGATTCTCTTTGTTTGGTTTTGAACCAACCGATACTGCAATCAAAACCCTTGTTGGCTTGAATCACCTTCAGAAGAATTTATTCATAAGGATTCTATTTTGATACCGTGTCGGGAGGTCAATGTCATGTTTCCATATGACAAAGGTCCGGAGCGGTTCCATTTTTTGACATCCGGACCTTGGCATGGTTCGATGAGATGATGAGTCTTCGGAACTTTTTAGCTACGATAGTGTTGTTATTTTGTTCGCTTCAAGTTGAAGCGACGATGACTTTGATTTCTATATCGGGGGATTCGGCTCAAGATCTTTCCACGGCGACAAAGCCCGTTATTTACGGGGGCTTTACTGCGGGGTGTGTGGGGGACGGCACCAGCACCTGCGATAGTTGTACCGGAGCAGATAACTCGGGCTCTAAGCTTTGGACCTGCAACAAGCGAAATGCTTACCCCAGTTTGCCCGTGATCGTTCGACTTCAGTCGACAAATACAGGGGCTACAGCCGCGAATGCGTTTGTTAAAATCAATGACAATAAGATCTCTCTGAATACAGCTCAAACATTTGCAGATGGCATTCTTAACACCCAAATCACCTGGGGGGAAATCTGTAATGCCTTTGGCAAAAGCACGGATTGCTCAGGCGGAAGCTTTGCGGGAGACATGACCATTGGTCTTGACGTCTCCAGTGGAGGTTCCACCACCACGGACTCCATGACCTTTAAGATTGCCGGACGAGTCGCTGCGACGGATGGAAGTGATTGGTTTTATACTGATTGTAATACCGCAGATGCCACCGGGAATATTGGCTTTTGTCATTTCGAAGTGTTTCCGGGCGATGGAAAAATATACGCTGATAATCTTGTTGTGGCCCCGGGTTACCCAGCTTCGCCGTCTTCAGGTATTGAGTACACAAATGTGGCTTTCCTCTATGAAGAGCAACTTTCGGGAGAAGATGACAATACCACCTTGGCCAGGTTGAGTAATGCTTCGGGATACTTCTCCGTCGGTGTCAATAAAGCCGCAAGTCCTCCCGTTGCAGACAACCGAAT
>JANJTG010000162.1 GCA_024711265.1 Bdellovibrio sp.
ATTTCAAGCAAGAAGAAGACCAGTGATTTCATATAGTTATAACATTAGCCTTGATGGCTTTTTCTTGGGTCCCCACCTGGGTCCCATTAAAACTCGGCAATCGTATGTGAACCAACCTTATGTTTATTTATAAACAACCGATCCATCTAGGAGGGGGAGATTTGTCGAAATCGCGCACTCAAAAAAATCCAAAATGGTTTTATTATGCTTTGGGAGCCCAAACCCTGATCACCATCATTCTGTTGGGGATGTTGAAAGATCTGATGTGGATTCTTTAGCTGGAAACAACTCAACCTATTCCGCCTCAAGAATATAAGTTCTTACAGGAGGCGCATCGTCTCTATATGTATCAATTTTAAAGGGTGGGACCACAATCGTGTCTTGTGTTTTTGTCACCTTAAGATCGCCGAAGCGCCCCTCGACTTGAAGTCCGGGGATACTTCTTAAAAAATGCTCCAACGTCAACGACTGCGTGGCCCCTTTGAAGTGGGTTGAGTAGTTGGTCATGTGAATGTAAAGTTCTCCGCCTTTTTTTAGAAGATCAAAAGTCTTACTGAGAGAGGTGTGCATATCCCGACTGTAAGAAAGCACTCCGAACACATCCGTGATCAAATCGGCCTTTTGCCATTTTTCCGTCGGCATACTTTCAAAGAGACCTTCTTTAATTTCTAATTTTCCAGAAAATTTCGGCGGAGAAAACCAGCGATCCAGCTTGTAACAAACAGCCGTCGTCTGGGCTCCGTCACGTTCGTTAGGAAGAGCTTTCAGATAGTCAATTTGGGCATTGGCTTTTCCCGCCCCTAAATCGATCCAATGTTGATCCGATTTGAGACTTTTCAGACGGACTTTAAAATCAGGATGAAGGGAAGATTCGTACTCCCACAAATCCCGACTGGTCACAAACTTGTTCTTTTCCACGCGGGTCGAAGCCACCCATAGATCATCAAAGACGTTTGAGCACGACAACGCCCAAGCTGATGGGGTCGTCAGCGACAGGGACAGAATCAACGCGAATATAATCTTTTTAAATGGGGACTTTCTCATGCCTTTTAAGAATGCAATAAACATGTCTATAGAGGTGCGTTTCATCTGCAATATAAAGCCTGTCTGGTGCCTACCCCTGACGAACTATTAAACAGCTCCCGGGAGGGATAGACAATTCAAAACTCGCCTCCCGGTTTATCAGTGGTCTAACTAGAGTCTAACGTTTGATAAGGTCAGTTCTGGTGGCTTCATCAGCCGTTCTAATTGTGCCTAAGAATTCCCTCTCAGAACGTGTTTGCACGGGAAGAGTTCCTTGAATATTTCGGCAGTCGCTATTTGCTTTATCAGTAAAGCGATTGGAGTTCGCGGCGATGAATTTCATTCGAGCCACCTCACAGGCTTTTTTTGCTTCGCCCATAACATTGGAGCGGCTTTGTTTCTCAATCTGAGGGTTTAACTCGGCCGCATCTTGCAAAGTGTAGGTCTGCTTTCTTTCGAAAATAAAACTTCTTGGTGTAATACCATGCTCGGTGGCGATGCCGTAGCTGGCATTGTATTCATAGGGCGGCATAGCGCCAAAAAAATTATTGATTTTTGCTTGAAGATTTTTCTTTTCGGTCTCGACCCACGATTTACCGGAATAACACTCTGTTGCCGTGAACTCATAGGACACACTTTGTCGCACTCCCGGAGTATAACCGACTATCTTCGGTACTTTAACCCACGCTCCGTTTGGATTTGAAATGCCATAGGTGTTTGACCTCATTGGAACCTCAACAACAATAGGAACACCCGTTTCTTCTCGAGAAAAACTATCGCGTTTTGCTTCACAAGACGAAAGATTCAAATAAGTGAGGTTGGTCGTTTCATGCTTTCGCAACTTCACACCCTGGCCGTCATCGTAGTCTATGCGAGTTTGGTTGAAAACCTCATAACCCGGTCCCGAACGATCTTCTCCATGACTTGCGCTTGCAAAAAGAGTGGTGCAAAGAACTAAAGGAATTGCCAAATTCATCATTCGTTTCATAAAAGAGTTCCTCTTCGTAATAGTTATTTAAACTGTTCGATAGAACTCTTTTGCACTCCCCGTACCACGCATTTCATTAGATGGAACCCTATTTAAAATCACCTAATCTTGGACTGTACGCTAATTGTTAGGCAGACATGACGGACAGATAGCGCGTTAACTAGAACGCCTCAATTCGCAAACACAAGAACAAAACCCAAAACTGGATCGGAGAACTGGCTTCCTGAAGAGCTGTATGCCACCTCAACGCTGGTGGTGGTTAAGTTAAAAGAGGACGGTTGAAATGCATAATTCACAGAAGTCACTTCCGGCGAAGTGCTATTACGATTTCCCTGAAAGATCACAGTGTAATTTGTGTCCGTCCGAGCTGTTGAGAAGTTGATTTGATAGCGTCCTGTTGAAATCTTCGTAACACTGCTCACACCGTAAGAGCTTCGAATCGCACAGACATTTCCAGGACAGTTTGTACCATCAAAATTAACCCAGGCTTTTGCTGAAGTCGCCCCCCCGGCTGCACCGGTCGCTAAAGAAACCCAACTGGTGCCGTTACAATATTCCATACTGTGAGTGGTGTAGTTATAGCGCTGCGATCCCTCACCGTTGCTTTGACCCGAACCGCATGTCGATACGGCCGCCGAGCTGCCTGGGCGAATTGCACCAGCCACATCCAATGCAACCGTCGGCGACGCAGTCCCCACTCCGACGTTACCAGCCGTATAGTAGGCATTTGCACCGGTCTGAAGCCATTGCGCCGCTGGACCCTTGGCGATATTAAATGCTTTGCCCGCAGCATACAGTTGCGCAATGGTCTTACCGTCACAATCACTGCTGACAATAGTCTCATAAGAACTTTGCGTTTTGGTGGTTGTCGTAAACATCACCGTCATCGGTGTTGTCGATCCGGCCACCTGTCCTCGGTAGTAGGTGATTCCATTCGGCGTGTAGTTATAAACAAAGAGCGGCAAAACAACCTGCCCCCAACTTGGGCTGGTCACGTAACAAGTGATAAAATCCGGCCACCCCGACACAAAGGAGTTGTTGGTGCCGCTGGTGATCGCCGCAGATGTTTGAAGTGTTCCATCGGGAAAACGAATTCCATCGACCCCGGCGGTCCCGCCGATATGCAATTTTGCTAACGGGTTTGTTGTTCCGATTCCGACCCTTCCGTCGTTTGCAATCCGCATAGCCTCAGACGCTGTATTGAAGGCAATTATTCCCACTTGATCCTGCAGAACCGTCGCATTTGACTGAACGGCTGCCGTATTGCTTGTTCTAAAAATATACGAACTTCCGCCCTGGGACGTCAGTCCAATGCCCGCATAAGCCGATGCACCCGCATTGGTATTTGAAATAGACACTTGAGTTGCCGCATCCTGAGAGTTGACGATATGCAAAGAATTTGAGGGATTGACTGTCCCAATGCCGACATTGCCAGAAGCACGATAGATGCTCCCGGAAGATTCCGTCCAAAGAGCGTTGGTGACACTGGTCGGAAGGCGACCCACATTCAACGTACCACTCGTAATATTCGAAGCATTGGTTGTATCTGTGGTGGCCGAGGCCACGAGAGCTGGTTTTCCCGTCAAGTCCGCATAAGCGCCAGAGGTGGCCACCGTCGCCAATGTCGGAAAATCTGAAACTTGGGATTTAGTAATCGAAATATCACTGCACATGAAGGTGTTTGACGGCGTTAAAAATACCATCGTTTTATTTGTCGTACAGTTGGCAGGCAAGGCACTGTAGGCCACATAGTCGTTCATCGTCACGCCACTGATGTCAGTGATCGCAAGCTGCTTATTGATCCACTTAAGCCCATCGTAAAAGAGCACGTTTTTATTTACTAAAGAAGTCAGGGTGATATCTTTGCCTTGCAACTTATCCACCGATGTGGCGCTTTGAGTTCCGGTCACATCGCCGGCTAACACCCCTGAGAAGTTTGTCGCACTTGTCGCCGAGGTCGCCGTCGCGGCATTCCCGGTGATACTAATGCCCCAACTGCCGCTAGCGTTGGTACGAAGGTCACTCATCTTCACTTGTAAATTACTTCCCGAAACTTCAAGCCCAGACCCGGAGCATTCTTTGCAAAAGTCTGCACGGTCGGATCACTCTCGACCCCCACACCACTTTCGTCAGCACAAGCCCAAGCTCCTGAAACCTTCTTCAAAATCTTTCCGTTGGCACAGGTCAGACCGCCAATCTCCGAAAGAGGCGACGGCACGCTGGTCAATTTATTATAGGGTAAACTTACAATGGCCGACTCAGGGATGGAACCCACGCCCACAGGATCATAGGATACAAAGCTTGAGCCGTCCCACTTCACGGAGTTTCCCGATGTCGACATCATGGCATTTAAAAGATTCTCAAGACGACTTTGTGTTATATTCGTGGAAGTCTGTATAAAATCCGTCTTTGTTTTGCCTTCAAGACTTTCCGCGTTCACCGCAAAGGCCATCGAGCGCATGTTAAAATCCGCCACAATCGGCAAGGAATCAATGACCAGGCTCACACGCAACTTTCTAGCCCCATTGGTCGTTGAGGGATCAAATGAGGTCACGCTGCCGTTCACGCTTCCATCGACATTGAGACAAGTCAAACCTGTCATACTGGAAGAGTTGTCCATCACCTTTTTCAAAGAAAGGCCGGGGTCATGGCCCACAGTGGCTCCTGTGCCCACGGCTAGATTGATATATCCGTTCGAGATATTGACTCCCCCAAACTGCTCTTCACGAAGGATGCAATCGTTAGGTGAAAGAATACGCGCATTAACAGCCATTCCGGCTCGAGAAGGATATTCGCCCGAAGGAAGTTTGATCACTCCTTGAAAGCTGATTCCTTTATGAGTTTGCGCCAAGACACTTCCTGGCAAAAATAGTAGCGAGGTAAAGAGAATGACGAAAAAAGACGTTCCGGAGCTCATACACTTCTTATCGGTATGTTAGGAATTCTTATTTAGCCAAATTAAGTGGCGGCTCTCAGATTGAGATACTCAAACAAGGGAATTAGCGAAGCTCGAGCCACCCTATGATCGTAGGTGTTCCACTTGAAATTTGTAATGAATAGGTCGCTCCCGCAGGCACAACACCCGACAGAGTTGAGTAGT
>JANJTG010000450.1 GCA_024711265.1 Bdellovibrio sp.
GCCGAGGCCCTGCAGGTAAGCGACGAGCGCGTCGAGCTCGGTCTTGCCCTCGACGGCCGCCGCCGCCCCGGCGATCTCCTCGTCGGTGTACGGGACGCCGATCTTGCGCAGCGCGCTCATCTTGCTGGCCACCAGCGCGCCGTCCACCTTGGCGTCCGCGAGCCACGGGAACCGCGGCATGTTGGACTCCGGCACGACGTCGCGCGGGTTGATCAGGTGCACGCGGTGCCACTCGTCCGAATAGCGGCCGCCGACGCGCGCGAGGTCGGGCCCCGTGCGCTTCGAGCCGAACTGGAACGGGTGGTCGTACACCGATTCACCGGCGAGCGAGTACGGCCCGTAGCGCTCGGTCTCGGAGCGGAACGGGCGGATCATCTGCGAGTGGCAGGTGTAGCAGCCCTCGCGGATGTAGACGTCGCGGCCGGCGAGGTTGAGCGCCGCGGACGGCTTGACGCCGGGTGCCGGGTCGGTGCCCGCGCCCTGGAAGTAGAGCGGCACGATCGGCACCAGGCCGCCGATCGAGATGACCAGCGCGATGAGCACGCCCATCAGGCCGACGTTTTTTTCGATTTTCTCGTGGTTCATATGGGGTTCCTCAGGCCGGCTGGACGACCGGCGAATCGGCCGTGGTGGTGCGGCCGGCGATCGTCTTCCAGACGTTGTAGGCCATGATGAACATGCCCCCGAGGACCAGCACGCCGCCGAGCAGGCGGACGCCGTAGTACGGGTAGGTCGACTTGATCGACTCGATGAACGCGTAGGTCAGCGTGCCGTCCGCGTTCGTGGCGCGCCACATGAGGCCCTGCATCACGCCGGCAATCCACATCGAGGTGATGTAGAGCACCACGCCGATGGTGGTCGTCCAGAAGTGCACGTCGATCAGCTTGGTGCTGTACATCTCGGTGCGGCCGTACAGCTTCGGGATCAGCGCGTACATGGTGCCGATCGAGATCATCGCCACCCAGCCGAGCGCGCCGGAGTGCACGTGGCCGATCGTCCAGTCGGTGTAGTGCGAGAGGGCGTTGACCGTCTTGATCGACATCATCGGCCCTTCGAACGTCGACATGCCGTAGAACGACAGCGACACGATCATGAACTTGAGGATCGGGTCGGTGCGCAGCTTATGCCACGCGCCGGAGAGGGTCATGATGCCGTTGATCATGCCGCCCCACGACGGCGCGAGCAGGATCAGCGAGAACACCATGCCGAGCGACTGCGCCCAGTCGGGCAGGGTCGTGTAGTGCAGGTGGTGCGGGCCCGCCCACATGTAGATCGAGATCAGGGCCCAGAAGTGCACGACCGACAGGCGGTACGAGTAGACCGGGCGGCCGGCCTGCTTCGGGATGAAGTAATACATCATGCCGAGGAAGGCGGCGGTCAGGAAGAATCCGACCGCGTTGTGCCCGTACCACCACTGCACCATCGCATCGACCACGCCCGGGTAGAGCGAGTAGCCCTTGGTGAGCGTGACCGGCACGGCGAGGCTGTTGGTGATGTGCAGCACCGCGATGGTGATGATGTAGGCGGCGAAGAACCAGTTCGCCACGTAGATGTGCTTCACCCGGCGCAGCGCGATCGTGCCGAAGAACACGACCGCGTAGGCGACCCAGA
>JANJTG010000185.1 GCA_024711265.1 Bdellovibrio sp.
CGGTCCCCCGCTTTATGGTTTTGCGCCCCACAGACGATCTGATGAACAACACCCTCACCGGTGGAAACGCGACACAAAGACAATTTATCCGCATTGGGGTGTTTGTCTTTTTCAAGAATGTGGCCAATCACCACGTGATTAAAATCTTTAGCGCGATTGGTGATTTCTTCCACCTCAAGACCCGCGCGAGTTAATGCCTCAGCAAGTTCTTCCGGTTTTTGAAAGAACTCTGCCACATCTACATAATCTTGGAGCCATTTTAAACTGATCTTCATTTTACAAACTGCCTTAAGAATCTCACGTCATTTTCAGGGAACAAACGAATGTCTTCAATGCCGTACTTGATGATTGCCATACGCTCTAAACCAAACCCGAAAGCAAAACCTTGCCACTTCGGATATTCAATTTTTGCGGCTTGAAACACGCGAGGGTTGACCAATCCACAACCACCGATCTCAATCCAACCCGAGTGCTTACACAGGCTGCAGCCTTTGCCCTTACAAATAGGACAAGAGCAATCCACTTCCGCAGAAGGTTCTGTGAATGGAAAGAAACTCGGACGGAAACGTGTTTTCAAACCCGGTCCAAAGAACTCTCGAACAAAGAAGCTAATGGTCCCTTTAAGATCGGCCATCGACACCTTTTCATCCACGCACAAGGCTTCAATCTGATGAAAGTTCGGAAGATGGGAGATATCACTGTCACAGCGGAACACAGGCCCCGTGCCGATGATTCTTAAAGGCAACTTCTCAGTTTCCAAAGAATGAATCTGAATCGGCGAAGTGTGCGTTCTCAATACATGAGTTTTATCGATAAAGAAGGTATCTTGCATATCGCGCGCGGGATGATCCGCCGGAATATTCAAGGCTTCAAAGTTATAATAATCTTTTTCTATCAATGGGCCGGTACGGATGCTGTAACCCAAACGAGACATCACCGTGAAGATCTCTTCCATCACAATATGCACAGGGTGCTGAGTACCCTTGGCTTGCGTGAACGACGGCAACGTCATGTCGATCTCTTCGGACGCCATTTTGGCAGAGATCTCTCCCTTTTTCAGGTTCTCTTCGGCTTCGGAATAAGCTGTCTCAAGAAGCTGTTTCACTTCATTGACCTTCTTCCCAAAAAGAGGTTTTTCCTCTTTTGGCAAGGACGCCATTTCTTTCATAATTTCAGTGAGAGATCCGCTTTTCCCCAGATATTGAACTTTGAGGTCGTAGAGATCTTTGGAGCTGGGAGCCGCTTTAAAGGCCGCCAGGGCTGCATCTTTAATGGAATCAAGTTTGGAAGTCGACATAGGCTCTCATAATCACCTCAGAGCCTCGTATTTTCAAGCATTTAGCTTTTACACACGGCGCAGAAAAAGCTTGAGGTTTAGGACCTTTAGGCCTATGTTCCCCCAACTCGTATGGCCCATAAGAATAAGACCAACTACAGCCCCTATAAAGCCCGTCAAGAAGCCCGTGGAACCACCAGCTCCACGCAGATGGGGCGCCATAAAAAGCCTGAGCTGATTTATGAGCTCAATGAGGCCAATGACCGCCTTGCCGATGTCTTTCGTAATCACGGCTTCGATTTAGTGACTCATCAGCAAAGATTGCAGTTGGCCCAGTTCTACCGCCTTTTGATGTTGAACCAGGAAAAAGAGAACTTCACTCGCCTCTTAAAGCTGCGCGATATTGCCATTAAGCACTTTATCGACAGCATTATCATCACTCAATACACTAAACTTCAGTTCCCTCTCTTAGATGTGGGCACCGGCCCTGGCTTCCCCGGAATTCCTCTTAAAATCATGTTCCCAGAAGAAAAAATCCTTCTGGGCGAAGGCGTTCAGCGCCGGGTGGAGTTCCTCAAACACGTCCGCAGCGAGATGAAACTGAAAAATCTCGATATTTTAGGGCGCAACATCAATCAACACTGCGTCTATCCTGTCCAAGGCGCCATCACTCGCGCAGTGGAAGATATCGGCAACACTCTGGGGAATGTCATTAACTGCGTGCAAGTAGGCGGTCGTGTTTATTTCATGAAGGGCCCCGGCGTCGACCCTGAAATCAAAGCCGCCAAAGAAAACTGGAGTGAGTTCTATAAACTTGTTGAAGACGTGGCCTACACCCTTCCCCAAACGCCTCACGAACGCCGTTTGGTTGTTTACGAAAAGATCAAAAACCGCCCTCTTCCTGAAGAAGATGAAGGTGAGGAACTCCTAATGGACGAACTCTCTGGCGAAGAAAAACGAAGATGGAGTCACTACACGTGAGTTCGTTGGCCTTGCCCTCCTTAACGATTGCTCGCCTTCAGATCCGCAAAGGGGATCTGCATGAGGCGCGCCTTTCTGCGGAAGACGCGCGTTATGAAGCGCTTCTGATTCCAGATCGCGTTCAGTGGTTAGAGGCCTCTCGTCTTTTCTTTCAGTGTTGCCAAGAACTCGAAGAGCTTTCACTGGCTCAAGGCGTGATGGAAGAAGTGCTTCAATTTTTGGCCACCAATCCTTCAGAGTCTCTTCAAGCCCAGGCCGAAACTTTGATCAGCTCTTGGCTTCTGGCCCAAGGGAAGACGGAAGAGTCCCAGGGGTATGCGAATTCCGCGATCGCCAAAGCCACGCACAGTCGCGATCTTACCACTCTGGCACGCTCATTGTTGATTCTCTCCTTATCCCTCAGCATGAGCCCCATGACTTATGGGTTGGCTTTACAACAGTTAGAAAAGTTAGATGTCCTTCTTGGAGAACTTGAAAATCCCGAGATTTTTCTTACCGCAAAGCTTCTGCGAAGTTATATCTACACTCAAAAGACTCAGTTCGAAAAAGCGCTGGAGCTTCTATGGCTAAGCTATGAACAAGCAAAACTTCATGGTTTCCATCTTTTGATTTCAAGCATCTTAGCTCAACTCGCTCGAGTCTATCGTGATCAACAGCAAGAAGAACAATATAAGATCTACGCCGAGTTAGCTCTTAAAGGAATCGACAAAACAAAGTCGCCCCGCCTTTATAAAGCGATTTCTCAGGTATGCCCTCCAGGATTGACCAATCTGCCGCAATTTGATTTCTGCCTTGATGAAGGGGCACGACTTGTCGCCGAGAAATCCAAGGGACCCATTGATTTCAAAAACCAACACATTCTTTTTGAAATGGCTCTTTTATTTATCAAAAACCCTGGTCAGCGCTACTCCAAAGAGAACTTAGTCGAAATCATCTGGAATCAAAGTTACGATCCGGAACTTCATGACAATTTGATTTACGTATCCATCAAACGTCTCCGCACCTTGCTTGAGCCCGACTTGGAAAGCCCGCGCTACATCTTGCGTGATCGCAAGGGCTACTACTTCAATCCCCAATCCACTGTACAGTTTAAGAATACGGAGGAAGCAACACTATGAAACTTCTCATCTCCCTTCTTTTAACATTCTTTTCTTGGGCGACTCTGGCGGGTCCTGGCGATGGCCCGATTGTTCCCTGGCCTACTAGTGTTACGCGCCAAAACATCACTTCTGAAGAGCTTCTTGGCAACTGGGTGACCTTCAGTCACAACACAATCTGGTTCCTCGAGGTCACTCCCGACAAGGGCATTGAAGGGGTTCTGTATCTAACTCTTAAATCCAACGCTCTTTTTACCCATCAGGGCTCCGGATACGTCTTTCCGGACGAGCGTATTTTCTGGGGAGATCTGATCATGGACAAGAGTCATGTTTCTCGCATTGCGATCTTCAGAGATCAAGAGGGCGTGAAACTTCGTATTTCGGCCAAACCAAACAGCTATTACGATCTCAAACTTTATCGAGTGAAATAAGGACCCCTTGTGATTGAAATCAGCTCGAAAAGTAATGATCACTTCAGACGCTGGGCCGATTTAGCCTCTGCTCGCGGCATTAAAAAACACCATGAGTTTATTCTTATGGGAGAAAAACTTATCGAAGAGTTTCTGGAAAATCCAACTTTTAAAGTCAAAGCCGAGTTGGTCCACGAAGATCTTCGTTCTTTAACGATGACGGCCCCTTCTTTGAAAGGGCAGCGCATTCCGGTATTCAAACTTCCCAAAGCGCTTTTCAACGAGCTTGATGTCGTCGGAACGCACTACAATCTTTTGGTGCTGGAACCAAAAGAAATCGAAACCCTCCCCGAGGTTAGCGCTCCCCAAGGTCTTGAGGTGGTGTGTCCCCTGGGAGATCCTTCGAATTTAGGAGCCCTTGCCCGCTCGGCTTTGGCTTTTGGCGCAAACAAGTTGATTCTGACCGAAGAAAGCTGCAACCCCTTTCATCCCAAAGCGATCAAAGCTTCCGCAGGAGCTCTTTTAAAGCTTCCCGTTTATCGGGTCGGTAAATTTATGGAATTTGTCGCCCAGAATGAAGACGTCTATGCGCTAGATATGAAGGGCGAAGACATCGCACGATTTAAATGGCCTAAAAATCTGCGTTTAGCCATCGGCGAAGAAGGCCCTGGTTTTAGCGGAATCAAGGGGCTGAAACGCCTTTCCGTTGCCACCCAAGGAGTTGAATCTTTGAATGCAACTGTCGCCGCCAGCATTGCCCTTTTCAGTTATTCAAGTTTTCACAAATAACATCATAGATTCATATAGTGACGACGCTCTTGAACCGATAGGTGCTCAAGAGCATAACGAAGCATCGTGCGCGGCATTTTCGAAGCATTCACATCCAAGAATCTCGTCAGATCTTTTTTATTTACCCGTTTGCCAACTTCACGAAGCATCCAGCCCACTGCCTTATGAATAAGATCGTGTTCATCAGCAAGAAGGCGTTTTGCCAAATACAATGTTTCTTTGGACTCTTGATGTTTAATAAAATGAAAGGTTGAGAGAATCGCGATTCTTCGTTCCCACAGGTTGGAAGACAAAGCCAAACGATGCAAAACCGTCCGATCTTTATCGAACAGATAAGCGCCGACGATATGTTCCGCCGACAAATCGACCAGATCCCAGTTGTTAATATACTTCGTGTTTTTAAGATAGAATTTATAGATTTTTTCCCGATCCTGAACATCTCCGCGGGAATACTTTCCAACTAGAATGATCAGCGAAATCAAATGCTCTTCATGAATTTTAGACTTTAAAAGTGTTTGCACTTCACTCAAAGAAAGTGTCGAATATTCTTTTGCCAAACTTCGCGACTGAGGCACCGTGAGACCAATAAAACGGTCCCCCTCGGCATACTCCCCTTTTCCTGTTTTAAAAAAACGCTGTAGATTTTTGGCTCGTTCGGGATCTTTAAGAGTCGAGATCTTTCTTCTGAGATCCTTCAACATACAGGCCTAACAAGGAATCAGTTTTTCAAGAACTTCCGCAGAAGGCTCGTTCTTCCACAACGAAAGAACATAACCACCTCCACCAGAGCCCGTGGGTTTAACGGCCATAGCGCCATTTTTTCGAAGCCACTCAATATGAGCCCGAGGCTCACCGTCGTTAAGGCCCCACTGCTCAAAACACTGTCCCGCAAGCTCTATGGCCTC
>JANJTG010000055.1 GCA_024711265.1 Bdellovibrio sp.
AACGACCGGAGATGCCACAAACTCAATCGGTAAAATATCTTTAATTAAAGGTTCTTTCCCGATGACCCGCTTTAGGCCGGGCTCAGTACTGGAAATAAAACATTGAGCTTTACCTAGATTATTACTTTTTTCACAATGAACGGAATTAATCCCAGCGCCAAGAACTTCCACTAATGGCAAGACCCCGATCATGGGACTTCCGATAGCATCTTTAAGAGTTATTTCAAATTCATATTCCGTGTAGCCATCAGCCCGAGGACTTGATCCACCGTTGGCAGTGATGGCGTTATAGTTACTTGCAAAATACACCTCGACGACTTCCGAAATAGATGAGGGGGAATCAACACTGATGATCTTTGCACCCACATTCAATGAAGTCAGTTGACACAAGGATTTCCCCGCAGTGACAGTCCCGCAGGCCATGGTCGTGTCCGAAGGCTGACTCTTTAAAACAGGAACGGTTGAGGTTTTCACCTCAATTTTTACTTTTGAGCTTCCATCGGCATAAGCTCGTTCTTCAATAACTTTAAGAAAGGGCTCGGTGAAAGTGACTTTGACGGGAAGGACTGCAGGGTTGTACGAATAAACATCATAGGTGCCCGCTTCGGTGGAGGTCAGGCGACATTGCGAAAGCCCATCCACACCCGACACGGAACAATTTATCTTCACTTTCGGGGATTTCACAAAAAGTTGAGGTTGGACTCCCACCTTTTTTTCAGCATTGTCGTCTTTGAGTTGAAACTCAATAAGAGCGCGAGCCGTTCCATTTGCGGGAACATTGTCTTGTCTGACGATCATCGAGCTGACTTGAAGATCATCCCCGAAATACGCAATACCGGGGCGAAGGATCATGGCATTTTTGGTAAAGATCAACTTCTGCCCGCCCTCTGTCGCCGTGAGTGTACAAGACGCGTATTCAACCCCTGTGGGCTCACACTTCGTTTGATGTTCACCTCGTCCAAAAACAAAAAGATCTGGGGTAAAGTTTTTTACCGGCTGCCCTAGATTATCCAGGGCGTAAACATGGACTTGCAGTTTTGTTTCACCGTCAGCAATTGCTTGTGCAGGAGGAGGTACGACGATTTTGGAATTATTGGGATCCACAGAAGATTTAGTAAGTTCTGCAGTCAGGGTGCAGGCAGATAAAAATAGAAATGCAATTAGGCTTAGCGAGGTTGATAGTGAAGACACAAATGACTTCTTCATATATAACCTCCTTCCATTGCCTAATGAGATATTCTGTTTATCTGATGATTATTCGGAACAAAAGCGTAGGGGTTGCAGATATTTCCTACAGTTAAGTCAGCACTACTTCATTCTGTATTTTGTTATTTGTAGCAATGACGAATCGAGTTTCCAGTACCCGCATAAACATTGCCAGACCAACCATTGTAAAATGCATTGGTTGCCTCTGAAGAGCTAATATTAACGTCTGTATATCCGGCAGGACAAGCAGATGGGGTGCATGTGCCCATAGTGGTTGAATTCGTATTCCATCCGCATTTAAGTTCAAATGTAGAAGCTGCGTCTTTTGAACAAGTTTTAATAACATTTCCAGAGGACCAATACATCCCTCCATTGACCCCCATATAGCCCCCGCTAGTTGTTTCAGTTGAATTTCCTAAGTCGGTCCAACCAACTGGACAAGACGGAGGTGTGCACGTATCAGGAGTAGATGAGCTCGATAGCCATCCACATCTTAATCGTATATAACCCACATTTGATGAATTTGCCGTCGTTTGAGTCGTCCCATCGGGAAAAGTAATTCCTCCACCGCTTCCCGCTGTGAGTTTTATACTTCCATTGACTTCAAGTTTTTGGCCGGGATTTGTCGTCCCAATACCAACACTGCCAGCTTTGATGGTCATATAGGTATTCGCACTATCTCCCCAGGATTGCGTATTCTGAGCTGGGTCCCTTTCCCACCAAACTTTGGTATCAGTGCCGGGGGTCGTAAATGCGGTATCAACACTCAACCCGTTGTGCATTCGAGACGAGTACCAATCATTCCCAGCGCTTCCACGGAAAATCCAGACACTTTCTGACAGTACGTTTGTACCTGTGTTCCCTCGAATTTTAAAAATAGCTTGGCGAGACCCGGCAGTGGTCGCTAAAGGAGTTTCAGCAAGAACATCAAGTTTTGCCTCCGGAGCAAACCCCCCGATCGCCACCATCCCCTGACTCAACGAATTGACAAAAAGAGAGGACGCATCGAGAGTCAATGGACTGTGATGTCCGGCGCTTCTATTGTAAGTTCCAATCAAACCCCATTCATTGCTTGTATTATAGCCGAACTCAAGACCTTTACCGGTCGTTGTCGCTTGCCCGTAGTTGACACCACCTTGAACACGAATCATTCCTCCAGCAGAATCAATGGTCGTATCTGGGGAAGAGGTACCAACCCCCACGCTTCCCGTGCTGCGATAAATACTTCCACTAGATTCAGTCCAAAGAGCATTCTTCACCTGTGCGGGCAATCTTGCCTCATCCAAAGTGCCGCTAACAATGTTCGTCGCATTTGTTGTGTCCGTCGTCGCAGAGGCTGCAAGTCCTGTCACCTTCGCAACGGGAAGAGAAATATCCTGACATGAAAACTGATCCGTTAATGAAGACCATGCCATTGTCTGTGACGACGTACAGGCGGCCACATTAAAGACAGAGGCCGTCCCTAAATTATTCTTAAGCTCGGAGAGCTTGATAAAGTGAGGTTGCCATCCGCTGCCATTCACGAACTTCAAAAACTTCTGATCATCACCAACGACAGCTGTAGAAACAGCAACACCATTAAGACGACTGACCACTGCCGCACCTTGTGTTCCCGTCACATCCCCAGCTAAGCTTCCTGAAAAGCTTGTTGGAGTTGGCAGATTGATTAATTGTGAGCCATCCACGGAAGGGATTTTCCCTGTCCCGTCCAGTTGAAGAATTTTGTTCGCCGTCGTTCCGACATTGACCTGGAGCTGATTGGAACCATTCACAGACAACCCTGTGCTTGGGGCGTTTTTCGCAAAACTTTGCACGGTGGGATCAGATTCAGAGCCAACCCCGGAGTCCGTAGCACATTTCCATCCACCGCTTCCTGAATTTAAAGAAGAGTCATACTTAAGAACTTCATTGTCTAAACACGCACTATTATTTGGTTTGTAGTTGAAATACTTACTTAAGCCGTTCATCAATTTATCGATTGAAAGACCGGGAATATCACTTTCTGCCAATGTTGTTCCCGCAGTGACACGCCCCTGCGCATCTGTTGTGACTTTAATGTAGGTACCCGCCGTTCCGACGTTGTTTAAATTCAGCGTCACAGCACCCGAAGTCCCGCCGCCGTTTAAACCTGTACCGGCCGTAACACCTGTAATAGTTCCTCCGCCACCTCCGCCGCCGGCAACTGCAGCCCAAGTTCCATCCCCGCGAAGATAAGTTGAACTATCCGCCGTCCC
Organism: Bdellovibrio sp.; assembly: GCA_024711265.1. Lineage (GTDB taxonomy): Bacteria > Bdellovibrionota > Bdellovibrionia > Bdellovibrionales > Bdellovibrionaceae > Bdellovibrio. Next base: position 3,441 of record JANJTG010000055.1, read on the forward strand.
TGTCGGTGAAAGAGTGGCCAAAGTTCCTAATCCCAAATTTGTTCGCGCAGCACTTGCAGACGTGGCGCCGGTTCCTCCGTTTGCAAGACCGACAGTACCACTCACGCTAGTTGCAGTGGCGGCATTCCCGGTGATATTGACACCCAATGATGTCCCTGCGGAGTTTGCGTTATTTAAAAGAGCATCCAGTTTCGTAAACCGCTGAAAAAGACTTTCAACATTTTCCTGAGTCACTCCTTTTGCACTTTTAACATTGATCAAATCACCGTCTGTTTTGCCATTCAAAGTTTCTGAATTCACTGCAAACGCCACGGCCCGCATATTGAAGTCCGCGACAACTTCATCCCCCTGCACCATGGTGCGCAGGCGAAGAATCCGACGATCTAGATTTGAGGGAAGATAGGTCTGGTTGCTCGCGATGATGTTGTTATCTTCATCAACACATTTAAGGCCTGTTCTTTGTTTGCTGTTGTCCATCACCTCGGCAATAGAGAGAACCGGCGAAGGATTCTTCCCCACAGGAGTCCCAGCTGAAGAATCACCAATATTGATATTTAGATATCCGTTTGAAATACTTTTCCCAGAGTGCTCTTCTTCCCTCAGAACACAATTCGTCACAGGATCTAGAATTTGCACGGTCACAGTCAATCCACTCACCGTTGGCAAAGTGCCGTCTGGCTTTTTTATTACCGCCTGAAAACCGATTCCCTTGTGCTGAGCTTGTGCGACACAAACTCCGAAAAGGACAAAATATACGAATAGACACTGATAAATTCTAATCATGGTGTCGATCTTCTCGACATTCCGCTGTAGGATATATATAAAAACCCTACAAAATAGTTTTAATTTCAACTCATGACCTGAGAGTCTTCACGAACTTCAGGACCTAGACCAATCCATAAAACGTAGGAAGAAGCTCAAAACCCTACAGTCGATTTCCGAATAATTCTATATATCGTACTTCTCAATATTGATGTGATTACGGCTTCTATCGAAAGGGTATCTTATATGAAAATCCAAGCAGTCTCATTATCTGTATTGATAATGCTTCTTACAGGATGCTC
>JANJTG010000223.1 GCA_024711265.1 Bdellovibrio sp.
CTTCGGAGTGCCCTTTCTGGCGGGCTTTCTTTTTTTCGATCACAATCTTTTTATGGCCGTCGCTTTGGGTCTTTCGGCCTTGCCGGTGGCGATTCAGATCCTCAAAGAAAAGAATCTGTACGATTCGAACTTGGCGAGACGGGCCATTACTTTGGCCAGCCTTTGCGACATTGTGGCCTGGGGGGTGTTTGCCCTCCTGCTTCCTGAACAAAAGGTGTCTTCGTGGATTATCAGTCATTGGATTGTATTGGCTTTTTTCCTGGGACTCTTATTAGGAAAGATTCGCACTTTTAGTGCGGCAGAAAAATTTGCGCCTTTGCAGATGTGGATTTTAGCTCCGTTATTCTTTGTGGGCTTAGGCTGGAAAATTGATATTGTTTCTTTGTTTTCGTGGTCGGTCTTTGTTGAAACTTTTGTGATCGCCATGGTCAGCAAATCCGTGGGAACCTATGTTTTTTGTCGTCTAACGGGGTCTTCGGTAAAAGAGTCGTGGAATTTGGCGGCTATTTTAAATGCCCGAGGTGCTATGGAGGTTCTGGCCGCTCATTACGCCTATCAGTCAGGAATCATTGATGGGCCGATGCTTGCGTCCTTGGTTCTTTTGGGGATTGTCACATCCGTATTGGCAACTCCCATGATTCGCCGCTGATCGGGTTCTATGGTGACCCCGGTCATACTCTAGCTTCGGTGACGGTGGTATCACTCCAATTAGGGGAGGCCCTATGAAGCCGTTATTGACACACAATATGACTCATAAAGTTGTGACAGTGAAAAGAAACGTTCCGGCCCACGAGGCTCAGGCCATCATGAGGAATCAGCTCATTCGTCATCTCCCGGTTGTTGATGAGGCCGGTGAGTTGGTCATAGGAATGCTTTCAGACCGCGATCTTTTGCGTAGCCCTCATCCCGACAAGCCCGTGTGCGAACTTATGAGTTCACCCATTTTGTCTTTTGATATTAACACTCCCATGCTGGTGGTGGCGTCAGCGATGGTGGAGCGAAAGATGTCCGCCTTTTTGGTGACCAATGACAATGAGGTCGAAGGGATTGTGACCAGCGAGGATTTGATCCTACTCCTGATTGATATTCTGAAGAAAGAACCCAGTCCAAAATGGATTCTGAGCGATTTTCTGGTGAATCCCATGATGCAAAAGGTGTTATCGGCGGCAACGCCCGCAGGATACTAGGGGATTTCCCGCCAGCCCGTGTTGAATTGTCAGGATTGTGTTAGGGCTCTTGACCAAACTCTGTCATCGTCGATAGCCTTGGACATCCAAACAAAGTTATTAAAGAGAGAGTATGGCTCAGCGACTGTTCTTCAAAGATAAATCGCTTTTCAGGCCCCCTTCGTCGGGTGGCAGTCCGGGGGAAAAATCCCGACTTCATACCCTCCGTGTGTCCGCAAACCCGAAGTGTCTAAAAAATTTGAATATCAATATGAAAAACGGCGTCTTAATGACGCCGTTTTTGTTTTTTAAGGGAGTCCTTTGAATGTGTGGGGTCGTCGGTCTGATTGGTGAAAACAACGCAGGCGAAAAACTTTATCCGGCTCTCTTTGCTCTTCAGCATCGGGGGCAGGATGCCGCAGGGATCTTAAGTTATGACTTTGATCGTTCCCAGTTCCATTTGGAAAAAGATTTGGGACTTGTGGAAGATGTTTTTACGGGTGAACGTCAACAGCGCCTGAAGGGCTCCATGGCCTTGGGTCACACTCGTTATTCGACGATTGGAACTGTCGACAAAGAGGATTTGCAGCCGCTGTTTTTGAGTTATCCCTACGGCATCGGCATGATTCATAACGGCAACGTCACCAACTATGACGAGGTCGTAGACTATCTTCGCAAGCGAAAACTACGTTGGACTTTCAGTCGGAATGACCTGGAAATTCTTCTACATATGACTGCCGTGGGTCTGGCTTCACGCAAAGAAAATCAAAATTTGCCACAGAACCTGGCCGCCTCGGTGCAAGAACTTTTGGGAACCGTCCAAGGAGCTTACAGCGCGATTGGCATCCTGGCAGATCAGGGGATTTTCGCCTTTTGTGACAGTCATGGGATTCGCCCTTTGTTGGTGGGAAGAAAAAAGAAGGGTGATAAGTTCAGCTACTGTTTTGCTTCTGAAAAGCAGGTCTTCTTTGGTTTGGGTTACGAGTATTGGCGCGATCTGCGCCCTGGGGAGTTGATCTTTGTTGATCGGGATTTGAATTTCCATTCTTTTATCTTGAGCGAAAAGAAAGCGCGCCCGTGCATGTTTGAGTGGATCTATTTTGCCGGCTCTGAAACAGAATGGCATGGGCGTCCCGTTTATGAAGTGCGCCTAAATCTTGGCCGTATCTTAGCTGAAGAAGTTAAAGCCAAAGGTCTTGATGTTGATGTGGTGGCTCCCGTTCCCGACACCTCTCGTGCGGCCGCGTGTCGGTTGGCCGAGGTTCTTGAAAAGCCGTATCGCGAAGTCCTTATTAAGAACCGTTATGTGCAACGCAGTTTCATCGTCAATCAGCCTGAACTGCGTAAGATGATGGTGAATCTGAAATTGTCTCCGGTGGAAAGTGAAATTCGTGGGAAGAAAATTCTTCTCGTCGATGACAGCATTGTGCGGGGAACCACCTCGGCCCGGATTATTCGTCTTTTGCGCGAGGCCGGGGCCGAGAAAGTTTATCTTGCCAGCACCTGTCCTCCGATTCGTCATCCCTGTTTTTATGGCATTGATTTTCCCGAAGGGGAGTCGTTGGTCGCCTATCAGAAAACAGAACAGGAAGTAGCAAAAATTTTGGAAGTCGATGGTCTGGTGTTTTTGCCTTTGAAACGCTTAAAGGAAGGCCTTGGATTGGAAAGTCTGTGCAGTGCTTGTCTAGATGGTGAATACCCCGTGCCTGTCTCTAGCGAAAGTTTTTTACAGACCAGAAAAGTGAACATCGGCGGCGATGGAAAGAGTGAGGTGCCTCTATGAAGATTCAGGTTCTTTTTGGTAGTCCCAGTGATGAAAGAGTTTACGGACCCCTTTGTCGTTCCCTTGAAAAATGCGGAGAGGTGAAGATGGAGGTCGCGTCGGCTCATCGCAATCCGGATCGTGTGCATGAAGTTGTGGCTCAATGTGGGGCCGATGTCTTTGTGGCCGGCGCGGGATTGGCTGCCCATCTTCCTGGTGTGGTCGCATCTCTCACAACAAAACCTGTCTTTGGGGTTGCCGTGAACGGGGCTTTCGCGGGGCTGGATGCTTTTTTGTCGATCGTGCAAATGCCAAAAGGAGTTCCGGTGATGGCAGTCACGGAAGAAAATACGTCCGGCATCGCAGATCTTCTGCTGCGTTGGAAGGACTTGCCTCAAGATAAAATCCTCTTGCACTGGAATCGTCATCTTGAATCCTATTCGCCCATTCAGAAGGCTCTTGAGGAAATCAAAACTCAAAGTGGTGTTGAGATTGAATGGTGTGACGTGAACGAACGACAGTGTCTGGGAGAAATTGTCAGTCCTTGGGAATTGCCTCACGTCAGTGGCTTGAATCTTTTTTTGTGTGAAAAAGAGCAACTGTCCAGCTCCAACCTGGCTTTGGATTTTTTTGCTAAAGCTCGCCACGGGGGCGCGTGGGTTGGCGCCAACAATATTGGAAACTATGTGGCGCAATGGAAAAAACTTATTGAGATGGGGAAAACCGCATGGAACTAATTTACAAGGGATCTGTGAAAGATCTTTATAAAAAGGAAAGTCATCTCGTTTTCAAATACAGCAATCGTTATTCCATTTTTGACTGGGGAGAAATGCCCGATGAGGTCCCTCATAAAGGGGAGGCCCTAGCCTCCATGGCGGCCTCCTTTTTTGAATACCTGGCAAAAAAAGGAATCCCCTCTCATTTTATTTCAACTTTAGATACAACTTCGATCGAAGTTCAAGCTGTCAATATTTTGCGTCCCGAGTGGATCGAAGGACAGTATGATTATTCCGTTTATCAAGATCGTCCCACCAACTGTCTTGTTCCTCTGGAAGTAATTTTTAGAAAGCATTTAGGTCAGGGCAACTCTTTAGAGGGGCGTCTTAAAAAGAACCCGGCTTATCTTGCCGACCTGGGTTTAAACCAGATGCCTTCAGGGGAAACCACATTCACTCCCCCTCTTATTGAGTTTTCAACCAAACTTGAGACCTCGGACCGATATCTGACTCGTAAAGAAATTGCGGAGATGAATATCTTGTCGGAAAAGGAGCTTGAAAGTCTGCGTACGCAGACTCAGGAAGTTGCCACAGAGCTTGAAAAACTTTTTGCTTCTTTTGGCGTGAAGTTATGGGATGGCAAAGTTGAATTTGCTTTTGGTCCGGAAAAACAAGGTGCGCGCCAGCTTCTGCTGGTGGACTCGATTGGACCGGATGAACTTCGTCTTACTTATGAAGGTCTTCCTCTTTCAAAAGAGTTTTTGCGTCAGCTATACGGAAAGACCGCTTGGTACGAGGCTGTGAAAAAAGCCAAAGACCTGGCTCAAGAGAGAAAAACCCAAAACTGGAAAGCCATTTGTCGTGAGGAACTGAAGGAAGATCCAGGGCCGCTTTCACAAGAGCAGATCGAGGTGAGTTCTTTACTTTATCAAGCCCTGGCAAACGAAGTGGCCGGTGTTGTGGGAAGAAAAAAACCTTTTGCAGAGTCCGTCACATTGAAACTGTGGCATCAAAGGGCTCAGCAGGTTTTAGGGAACTCTTTATGAACATCGTGGTTGTTGGAAAAGGCGGACGCGAGCACGCCTTGGCAAAAAAGCTGAAGGAATCGCCTCTGGTGACGGATTTATGGGTTTGCCCCGGGAATCCCGGTATGAAAGAGGGGGGCCTCACATGCGCTCCTGTTGAAAGCCCTGAAGCCATTGAAAAGTTTTGCCTTGAGAAAAATGTCTCTTTAGTCGTGATTGGCCCTGAAGCCTTCATTCTTTCAGATCTCAAAGAGCGTTTGGAAGAAAAAGGTATTTACTGTTTTGCTCCGTCCCCCAAAGCCGCAGAACTGGAATCTTCCAAACTTTTCTGCAAGGGTGTGCTGAAGGCCGCCCAGGTTCCAACGGCCAAGTGTGCTGTGGCATACTCTGCGGAGGTGGCCTTGAGGTCGGTGCGCGAACATGATTTCGCCGAACCTCTGGTTGTGAAGGCCGATGGCCTTGCCGCAGGAAAAGGTGTGTGGGTTTGTGACAGTCTGGCGAAAGCCGAAGAAGCTGTACGCGTTTTGGGAACTCAGTTTGGTTTTCCGCTTCTTCTGGAAGAGTGTCTGCTGGGCCAGGAGCTTTCAGCTTTTGCTCTTTGTGACGGGGAAGACTTTGTTGTCTTGGGCACCGCATGTGATTACAAACGCATCACTCCCGATCCTTTCAGCGCTAACACCGGAGGAATGGGGGCTTACAGTCCTTGTGAATTTATGAACCCAGAGGATGAGGCGGCCCTTCACTCCATTTTTTCTAAAACCTTAAGGTATCTCAACTCGCAAAATATTCCTTATCAAGGATTTCTTTTTGCGGGTTTAATGAAGACCGCCAAGGGACTTTATGTTCTTGAGTATAATGTGCGAATGGGGGATCCCGAAACTCAAGCTTTGATGCCGAGGTTGAAAACGGATTTGGCGAAATTGATTGTCGCCGCCGTCACCCATGAACTTAAAAATCAAAGGTGTGAGCTTTCCAGCGAAAAAGCAGTCCATGTTGTGGCCGTCAGCCAAGGGTATCCTCAAACGCCTATGCTTTTGGGAAGTCCGATTTCTTATCCCGCTCTTTCGACGCTGAAAAATCAGATCTATTTCGCCGGCGTCTCCGAGAAGCAGAATCATCTCATCAACACCGGAGGACGAGTTCTCGGGGTCACGGCCGTTGCACCGACACGTCACGAGGCCCGAGCCTTGGCCTACCAGGATCTTAAGAAGATCTCGTTTGAGGGAATGTACTATAGAGAGGACATCGCCGAATGAGACCTCTGCGAGTTGCGATCTTTGCTTCGGGAACAGGATCTAATGCACTGGCCTTGATCAATAAGGCCCAAACTCTTTCAGGGGCGTTGGAGATCTCATTTGTTCTTTCTGACAAAGCGATGGCTCCGGTTCTAAAAAAGGCCCAAGAAATGAGTGTGCGAACTTACTTGGTCGAAAAGAAGTTAGATCGTCACAATCACGAACAAGAAATTCTGAAGCTCTTACGAGAACATCGTATCGATTGGATTTTTCTTGCGGGATACATGCGTTTGTTATCGGGATCTTTTTTGCGACAGTTTTCATCGTGGCATGAGGGGGCCTCCCAGATCGTCAATATTCATCCGTCGCTCTTGCCGGCTTATCCAGGGGCCGAAGCGATTGCGCGAGCCCATCAGGATCGGGCTTCGCAAACCGGGGTCACAGTTCATTTCGTCGACGAGGGGATGGACACTGGGGAAATCATAATTCAAGAGGCTTTGAATTTGCCTTCGGAGGCCCCTCTATCTGATTGGGTGGACGCGATCCATCGCCTGGAACACAGAATGTATTCAAACTTTTTAGAATCTCTTTCTCTCGGAAAACCAAGGACTTTTTATTTTGAGGAGAATCCATGATGCAAAGAATTTCTGTTCGCAGTCGTTATGACCACAGTACGGAAAAAGCCCTCAAAAGAGCTTTAGAAAAAGAGGCCCCGATCAAGGATCTTCACCTGCGCAGGGTGTACTGGCTGGTGGAGCGGCAACCGGGACTGGCTAAAGAGCTGCGTTTGGAAACCTTGATGGACAAAATCTTTTTTGATCCTATTGCGGAAGAGATCCAACACGGCTTTCCACAGGTGAAGGACTCCGCAACTTACGTCGAAGTTCGATTTCTTGCGGGGGTCACTGACAATCTGGCTCGCTCGGCCACGGAAGCGTTGATGTTGTTTTCGACGCAACATAATTCTTCGTGGCAAGATTTTGGTATCGAAATTCATAGCGGGTGGGCTGTTGAGATCGAAGGGGATATTTCGCAAAAACAAATTGAAAAGGTTTTGTATCAGTCCCTGGCGAATCCGCTGTTGAATAAAGTGGATTTTGCCCAAGGGACGGAACTCAACAAACACAACCCTTGGCAGAACTTCGCAAAGTTCTGGGATTCTCCAAAAATGGAAAATCGCACGTTGCAGCTTTTTGAGCTCAAAGAAGAAATCCTTCAAAAAATCAATGCCGAGCGAGGCTTGGCTCTCAGTGATGAAGAAATCCACACAATCATTTCACATTTTTCCAAGCCCGAGCTGCAAGCGCAAAGAGCCAACAAGGGATGGTCGCACAAAATCACAGAAGTGGAGTTAGAGTGTCTTGCACAGACATGGAGCGAACACTGCAAACATAAAATATTCGCAGCCGAAGTGGATTATTCGGAAGACGCCGGCGTTTATCCAGCGCTGGGAAATAAAAAGATCCTCAGTCTTTATAAAAGCTATATTCAAAAGGCCACGAAGGATCTTGAGAATTGTGGTTACCTGGTCTCTGTCTTTAAAGACAACGCCGGAATCGTTGATTTCGACAAGAACCTCAATATCTGTGTGAAGGTTGAAACTCACAACAGTCCGTCGGCTTTGGATCCCTTTGGCGGGGCCCTGACGGGGATTTTAGGGGTTAATCGGGATATTCTCGGATGTGGGTTGGGAGCTAAACCCATCGCCAATACCGATGTTTTCTGTCTTTCCAAAAAAGATCTCTTTCCCCAGGCAGAGTCCGCCCAGCGCCCCGAGCTTTTGAAAGACCCTGGGGTCATCTTCCGAGGTGTTCATCAAGGTGTGGAAGAGGGGGGAAATCAAAGCGGGATTCCCACCATCAATGGAAGTTTTCATTTTGCCAGTGAATTTGCGGCAAAACCCTTGATCTTTGTGGGCTCTTTAGGGGTCATGCCAAAATCAGTTCAAGGACGGGCTTCCGAGGTCAAAGAAATAAACTCCGGCGATTTGATAGTGGTGGCCGGAGGACGCCTTGGGAAAGACGGCGTGCATGGAGCGACGTTCAGTTCATTGGCTCTTCATGATCAGGTGTCATCGAATGTGGTGCAAATTGGTGACAGCATCACGCAAAAACGTTTGCTGGATTTCACTTTGCAGGCTCGAGATCGGGGTTGGATTCAAGCTATCACAGACAATGGTGCCGGAGGCGTTAGCTCCTCTATTGGGGAAATGGCGCAGTTATGCGGTGGAGCCCGCTTGGATTTGAGTCAACACCCCCTGAAATACAATCATCTAGAGTATTGGGAAATGTTGGTGAGTGAGTCCCAAGAGCGCATGTCTTACGCTGTGAAACCGCAAAACATCAAAGCTTTTTTGCAGTTGGCGCAGGACATGGGCGTCGAAGCCAGTGTGTTGGGGGAGTTCACTCACAGCGGCGTTTTTGAGGTTCATCACGGTGAAACTCCGCTGGCCTCTTTAGATCTTCATTTTCTTCATGAAGGTTTAAGTCGCATGAAGATCAAGGCCCACTTTGAAGGGCCTAAAACGTATTCTGAGTTTTACCGGGAACACGCAAAAAAAGCGATGCCGGTAAGCTCCGCCACAGGACTTTGCGAGGCTTTGAAACAGGTTATGGCGTCCCCGAATGTGGCCTCGCGTGAACCTCTTGTGCGCTATTATGATCACGAAGTACAAGGGGCGACGCGCTTAAAACCCTATGGAGGTAAAACCCAACAGGGCGCCAACGATGCTGGAGTTTTAGACCTGTCAGTTCACGGAGGCGAAGAAAACAATGCCGTGGCGGTTGCCAACGGTCTTTGCCCTCAGTTCTCCTATTACGACACTTATTTGATGGCGCAAAAAGCTGTTGATGAGGCTGTCAGAAATTTGGTGGCGACGGGTGTGAATCCGTCAAAAATGGCTCTTGTGGATAACTTCTGCTGGCCGGATCCTCTTGCAAAGGCCAGCAACCCCGATGCTCATCACAAGATGGCTCAATTGGTGCGGGCGTGCGAGGGGTTGTACGATGCCGCTCAAGATTTCTCGGCCCCTTTTGTGAGTGGTAAAGACAGCATGAAAAACGATTTCATCGGTAAAACTAAATCAGGTGACACCGTCAAAATCTCGGTGCCTCCGACGTTGCTGGTGACGGCGATAGGTCAAATTCCTGACGCGCGAAAAGTGGTTCCTGGATTCTTTCAAAAAGCGAAGGAGGAAATTTATGTCTTGGGCCGCTTGACTGAGAGTCTATATGCTTCCACGTTGTCCCAAGAATTTGATGTGAAAGAGGATCGGGCTCCAGAATATCCCGACCTGAAAGCCAATCGAGCGCTCTATGAATTGATCCATGCGGGAATTCAAAAGAATCTTCTTTCGTCTTGCCATGATGTTTCTGAGGGCGGACTTCTCGGGGCGTTGGCAGAATCTTGTTTTGGAAACTCCTTGGGGGCCTGTGTGGACTTTCACGGAATGACCTGGAATCAGCTTTGGTCTGAAACAGGATCTTTATTTGTGGTCAGCGTCCCGCACGACAAGAAAGTGGATTTTGAAAAGCATTTTGAAAATAACTTCCGTCATTTGGGAGTGACCACGGATTCAACTCAATTAGAGTGGAGTTTTGAAGAGCAAAAATGCCAAGTGCCTATCCAAGACTTGCAAAATATCTGGTCACAAGGAGTGCTGAATGTCTATGAAGCCTAAATTCTTGGTCCTGTGGGGCGACGGAATTAATTGCGAAAATGAAACCGCCAGAGCCATCGAGTTGGCCGGCGGCACGGCTTGCAAAGTTCATGTGAACGAACTTCTTAAGAATCCACAAAGTCTTCATGATTACCAGGCGATGGTTTTCCCCGGCGGTTTTTCGTTTGGGGACCATCTGGGAAGTGGACAAATTCTTTCGTTAAAATTGGAAAACACGTTGAAGGCCGAGCTGCAAAAGTTTGTAAAAACACAACCTGTCCTGGGTATTTGCAATGGATTTCAAACTTTGCTTCGTCTGGGGCTTCTTCCGGACGCTGACTTTCAAAGAACCTGTGCGTTGGTCAAAAATGAACAAGGTCATTTCATCGATCGCTGGGTGGACCTTGAGCGAGACGAACAGTCGCCGTGTGTGTGGACTCGCTCGTTGCCAAAAAGTTTTGTATTACCCATTCGCCACGGCGAGGGGCGTTTTATCTGTCCAGAAGAAAAAACTTTGCAGCGTTTGGTGAACAATCATCAAACAGTTTTGCGCTACAAAGAAGATGTCAACGGAGCGATGGCGCAAATTGCCGGGGTCTGTGACTCTTCGGGGTTGGTCTTTGCGCTGATGCCTCACCCAGAAGCCGCCCTTCATGACTGGCATCTTCCGTTTGAGGGAAAAGCCTGGGGATTGGAATTTTTTAAAAGTGCTGTTGATTTTTTAAGGGGTGAAAGATGACACAAATTCGCAGAGCTCTTTTGAGTGTTTCAGATAAAACCGGACTTTTGGATTTGGCGAAGGTTCTGACAGCTCAAAACGTCGAGATGATCGCCAGCGGTGGAACCGCAAAGACCTTGCAGGAAGCGGGTTACAAAGTCACTCCTGTGGAAACCTTGAGTGGCAAAGGTGAAGCCTTTCAGGGGCGGATGAAAACGATCAGTTTTGAAATCGCTTCTT
>JANJTG010000060.1 GCA_024711265.1 Bdellovibrio sp.
GAGCGGTCGCAATCACTCGATATTCAGTGTGCGAGTGAAGAAGTTTTGCAAGAGCCAAACCTAAACCAGCCGAGCAACCCGTCACCAAAATCACCGGTTGATAGTGTTGCGGTTTCTTTTTACTTTGAAACAAATGTAAAATGGGCCTCATAGAGGCCCATTATCTTAAACTGGAGCGCCGGGTGCAAAGTTTTTAGGTCTGCCGCCTGGCATTGGTGGGGGCGCTTGGGCAGGCATAATTGGACTTGGTCCCTCAGGCTCTGCATCGCGGAATCTGTTGTATTGAGCATCGAAGCGCAGCTTCACAGGTCCGGTCGCACCGTTACGCTGTTTCCCGACGATGACCTCGGCATGGCCCTGCTTGTCGGGATTTTCTTTGTCGTAGTAGTCATCACGATAAAGCATCATGATAACGTCGGCGTCTTGTTCGATAGAGCCCGACTCACGCAGATCTGAAAGCATAGGTTTCTTTTCAGTTCTTCCTTCAACACCGCGGTTGAGCTGTGCCAGAGCAATAACAGGAATCTGCAATTCTTTTGCGATGGCTTTTAAGGACTTGGAAATCTCTGCCACCTCTTGCTCACGAGAATTATATTTCTGCTTCATGCTCATGAGCTGCAAGTAGTCGATCATGATAACATCAAGGCCGTGTTCGGCCTTCAAACGACGGGCTCGAGAGCGAATCTCGAAGGGTGACACCCCGGGCGTATCATCAATAAAGATAGAAGCCTCACTGAGGGCGCTGGCCGCATTGATGAGTTTAGGCCACGCAGAGTCTTGGATGCGTCCGTTACGAATCTCGCTCATGCTGACTTTGGATTCCGCAGACAACATACGCATCATCATCGACTCTTTACCCATCTCCAAGGAGAAGTAGGCGACGGTTTTTTTCAAACGAAGTGCTATGTGTTGGGCAATGTTCAAAGAGAAAGCCGTTTTACCCATAGACGGGCGAGCGGCAATGATTGTCATTTCCCCAGGGTGAAGACCCGCAGTCATTTCGTCGAGTTTCTTAAAGCCCGTGCCGATGCCGGTGATCTCCGCCTTATTTTTGTAAAGCTCTTCGATTTTTTGAATGGAGGCTTTGACGATCTCCATGGAGCCCACAAGGCCGGTCTGAGTCTTGTTCTCACCAATTTTGAAGATCTCACTTTCGGCTTGATCTACAAAGGACTCAACGTCGACAAATTCTTGCGCGTAGGCCTTTTCGATTAATTGGCTGTTGGTATGAATTAAACGACGAAGCGTCGCCTTGTCTTTGACGATCTTGGCGTGGCTTGTGATATTCGCCGCAGAAATGGTTTTATCCAAGAGACCGATAAGATACTCAGGGCCGCCCACCATCTCCATAGAGCCTTCGCCCTGCAGTACGTTCGTTACCGTGATAATGTCAATCGGCTGGCCTTTGCTGTGCAATTCCTTGATGGCATTATAGATTTTTTGATGTGCTGGTTTATAGAAGTCTTCAGCCACCAAGAGGTCGCCCACTTGGTCTAAAGCTTCTCGATCTAACATCAGACCGCCCAAAATAGATTGTTCGGCCTCAAGATTTTGAGGTGGAATTCGCGTACTCATTGAACCCCTCTAGAGTAACGAAATTAATCGAATAAAAGTTGCGGGCCTCGTGCATTGTTGGTGGTTCTGTGGTGGCCCGCTGAAGCAGCTTCTAAGAAAAAGCAATTAGTTCATTTTTTTTACACGAATCTTATAGTTGTCAATTTTCTTCTTAAGAGTATTGCGATTGATGCCAAGCATCTGCGCCGTTTTAACTTGGTTGCCGTTATACGCACGCAAAGCCAGCTCTAAAAGAGGCTTTTCTACTTGCTCAATAACGACATTGTAGAGCCCATTCAGCTCAACTTGCGCTTCTTTTTGTTGCGCGAAGAGAACTTCTAGCTTGCTCTTCACAAGCTTCTCTAAGCTTACGGACTGAAGATTGGCGACAAAAAGATTATCGGAACTGTTCAGGTTCGGCGTCATGGAACTCCCAAAATTGTCAGCTTAATGTTGGAGGGACTTTCTTTGGTGGAACCAAAGTGTAACCCTATACTCCGCGTGTTTCGGAAGACCAAATATACTTATGCAGTTGTAATTGCAACCTTGCAGATGAATTTTTTTGCAAAATTTTTTCTGCCAACCAGCGTTCAGACACTTGGCCATATGATGGGCTGTATAAAACATCAAATTTTTCAAATAATTTATGTTGACGACAGAATTCTTCAGACCAGTCCAAATCTTTTTCAGAGCAAATCACAAACTTGTATTCTGTTCCTGGAGTGGAAAAGCGGATGTTGTCCATAATAAAAGAATTCGCGGCACCACTGTCAGGAGTTTTAACATCCAAAATTATTTTTACGCGCGGATCAACAAGTTCGATGCTTTTTGAGCCGCTTGTTTCCAAAGAAACTTTGTAGCTTTGATCGCACAGCGTGCGCATCAACGTGTGAACCTCTTTTTGAAGCAACGGTTCTCCGCCGGTGATGCAAACATGGGAGGCCTTGTGTGATGCGATTTCTTTGACGATGCTGTCAAGCTCCTGCATCTTGCCTTCATCATAGGAGTATTTTGTATCGCAATAGGTGCACCGCAGATTACAGGCCGTTAGGCGCACGAAGACCGTGGGACATCCTACGTAGGTCGACTCACCTTGGATACTATAAAAAATCTCATTTATTTTAAGCATTATTAAACGGCCCTTACCTTCACCCCCCAGAGGGAGGCCTACAAAAACAGCAGAAACCTCTTTATTGCCATAGAAGCTGCTCATTTATCGACTTTTTTGTCCTGCACCGCCAGTCCTAAGTCAAGTATGCGCTTCATGCGCATGACTAACTCTTCGGAATTTCGTAAATTTTTTAAATGAACCAATTCCTTAAAAAGTTCCGACAGGACGTCATTGCAATCAGCTTTTTGGGTATGGGGCTCTTTCTCGCCCTAGCCTTGTTTAGTTACAACCCTCGTGATCCCTCGCTGAATTCTATTGGACAGGGTCTTCGAGCGCTCAATTACTGTGGAATCGTCGGAAGCTTTCTGGCGGATCTGCTTTATCAATTCCTAGGCCTCGCCGCATGGGTGGTGGTCGCGAGCCTTCTGCGCATGGCGTATGCCAGCTTTCAAGGCGAATCCTTGAATCTTAAAAATATTCGCTTTGTATGGGCCTTGCTGCTAATCGTGAATGTGGCGTCTCTCTTGTCGCTGTACTTGCCCGAGACAAAGGTTTTTTCGGGACAGATCTATTTGGGTGGCCTTTTAGGTTTGGGCGTCTCCCAGGCCCTGATGCGAGCGTTTAACTCGATTGGGGTTCAGGTCATTCTTCTGTCCTTTATGGCCGTTTTGATCGTGTTCTACTTTGAAAAGTCGTTGCAAGAACTGACCGAGACCCCTCGTGGTCTTCTTGCCATGTTTAAAAAGAAAAAAGTCATGAATAAGATCGCCGCCTTCTTTGCCGGGATGTTTGTAAAAGACGAGAAAAAACTGAAGGCGAAAAAAGCAGAGACAAAGGAAGAAAAACCGAAGTCCGTGTTCCCTCTATCTGACAAAAAATTTGTTGAAAAAGACGAAGAAGAGGACGACGAGGAGCTGGCGACATCCGACGTCGAAGACGATGAAGAGATGGACGAAGAGGACGATTCTGGGGACGAAGAAGAGGTCCCTGCGGTTCGTCTGGCGCAAAAGCGGAAGGTGGTGATGAAAGCCAAACCTCCCCGCCGTATTGAAAATTGGGACATGCCGAAGTTGGCGCTTTTAGAAGATCCGCCAGCCTCTCGAATCAAAATTGACAAGGCCGAGATTCAGAGAAAAGCGGACTCTTTGGTGGAAAAACTTAAAAACTTCTCCATTGAGGGGCAAATTCAGGATGCGAAGCCCGGTCCTCTGGTCACGATGTATGAGTTTAAACCCAATGCCGACGTCAAGATCAGTAAGATCTCTGAGCTGGAAGACGATCTTTCGCTGGCGTTGTCATCAGAATCTGTGCGCGTTGTCGGTCATATTCCGGGAACTGATGTTGTGGGTATCGAGACGGCAAATCTGAAGCGCGAAACAGTTTACTATAAAGACTTAATCGCCGAAGACACATTTTGGAGCGAAGACCTTGCTTTGCCGATGGCCGTGGGTCGCGCTGTGGACGGCGAACCGAAGGTTGTTGATTTGCGTAAGATGCCGCACTTGTTGATTGCGGGTACGACGGGTTCGGGAAAGTCCGTCTTTGTCGGCTCTATCATCACAGGCCTCTTGTTTCGACACTCTCCGAAAACACTTCGTCTGGTTTTGATCGACCCTAAAATGGTGGATTTGGCAGCGTTTTCTTCGGTGCCCCATCTGGTTTTGCCACACGTGACGGAACCTAAAAAAGCAGCCACGGCACTAAAGTGGGCCGTGCGGGAGATGGAAAAGCGCTATAAATCTTTATCTAAATTTGGCGTGGGCAAGATTGAGGCGTTCAACGAAAAAACCGGAGCTCTTTCAAAAGCGGACATTGAGGAGCATGAAAAGATCAATCAAGAGCTGGAAGAAGGAAAAGCAAAGCTGGATCAGTATTACTTCCAACCACTCCCCTACATTGTCATTGTGGTCGATGAGTTGGCGGACTTGATGATCGTTGAAAAGCAGAATATTGAAGAGCCGATTCAGCGTTTGACGCAAAAAGCACGGGCTTGCGGAATCCATTTGATTTTAGCGACGCAGTCTCCACGCAAGGACGTTGTGACCGGTCTTATTAAGACGAACATTCCGGGCCGCGTGGCTTTGAAGGTGGCGTCAAAAATGGATTCACGCATTATCATTGATGACTCGGGCGCGGAAAGACTTCTGCCTAACGGAGACATGCTCTTCCAGGCGCCGGGTGTAGGGAAACCGACTCGTCATCATGGACCATACCTTTCTGATAAAGAAATCGGCAATGTTGTAAAACATTGGGCGGCGCAAGCCGAACCTGAATACGATCCGTTGGCAATGCGTGCTTTGGACGGTTTCGCCGGTGGAGATGGAGCCGAGGCGGGAGACGCTGGTGGCGCTGGATTTGAAGAAGAAGAGTATGATGAGAGATATGACGAAATCCTTGCATGGACATCCGGGCAGAAGGAAGTGTCAGCATCCTTGATTCAGCGAAAGTTCCGCTTAGGCTATCCGCGGGCCGCGCGACTGATTGAGATTTTTGAAAAAGAGGGCGTGGTGGGGCCAGCCAACGGCAGCAAGCCGCGTCAAGTTCTGGTGAGTAGTTTTAGAGAACAGTGATTTGAGCCTTGACTCTCCCTCCCTTGGTCGTGGTGTGATTAAGACACTAAAAACCATTCAAGGAGGAATTTATGGTTAAGGCTTTAATCGCCGCTCTAGGTCTTGTGTTCTCAGTTAGTGCTGTGGCTTCTCCATCAGCATTCGACGTTGTTTCTCAGGTTTCAATGCCTGCAATCATGGATCAAGCTCAGACAATGGGTTTGGATTGGAAAGTTGGCGATACAGCTAGCTATTCCATCGACATGGGATTCATCAAAGGATCTATGGTTATGTCTGTTCGCTCTGTAGCGGCTGACGGTATCTGGATGGATCAAAACATGGATCTTGGTTTTGCTGGTAAGCAAAAAGTTGAAACTTTGATCGATCCCAACACTGGCGAAGTTAAGAAAATGCTTGTGAACGGTAAAGAACAACAAGTGCCCAAACAAAACATCGAAGTGATCGAAGTGAAAGAGGACAGAATCACAGTTCCTGCTGGAACTTTCGATTGCATCCATGCTCGTCTGAAAGATGCTGATAAAAACGAAGAAATCAACGCGTGGATCAACCCACAATTGATTCCTTTGTCTGGTATGTTGAAACAAGTGGCTCCAAGTCAATTCGGTCAAGTGACTGTGGCGTTGAAGTCTTACAAAAAGAACTAATCAATGAAATTGATTTTGATAAGAGCCGCTCTTGGGGCGGCTCTTTCTTTTTCCCCGATCTTCGCATTCGCTCAGGCAAAGTATTCTAAGTCTGAGACCTATAAAGATATTATCGAAAAGGCTCACAACCTTAGCCTTCAAAGAGACCGCCAACAGGCTCTCAATATTCTTTCTGGCGCGATTCAACGAGAGATTCGCCCCCAAGCTGTTTCCGAACTGAAGAAGACTGTTTCTGAGGTCGCCAATGTGTTCTTTAGCGACAAGGCCCAGCAGCTTTTTGAAAGCGGTGTTTCGTTAAGAAAATCGGATCTGAATCAGGCACTGGATAAGGTTAGTGAGGCCGCTCGCATTGAGCCGGATAATTTTTCGATCGTTAATGAGTTGGCCCACCTCCTAATTGCTAAAGGCGACTGCAAAGGCGCTCAAGAGTTGGTGCAAAAGCAACTATCGTTGGTCAGTTTTGACGAGGATCTAAAGCTAAGCATGGCTCAAGCCCTGGTTTGCCAGGGAAAATGGAGCGAATATCAAAAGGTTGCGGACTCGGTCTCTTTGAAGAAATCTCCTCAGCAGAAGTTTTGGTGGGCTCTGGAAACTGAAAAGTATTTGAGTCTTAAGAACTTTGCCAAAGCACAGGAGTCTTTGGCAAATATGAAGAAAAGCGATGAGAAATACCCTGAATTTTTCTATTGGTTCTGGAAGTTTGATCAGGCGCAAAAGAGATCCAACCCGGAAGTTGCACAGAAATACGTGATGACCTGCAAAAACATTTCAGCGAATCAGTATAGACAGTATATGATAGACCCCATGCTTTGCCGTCGCCTTACAGAGGTTGAAGGTGATCTTAAGGGGATGAATGGAACACCTGAATAAAACTGCCCTCATTTTAATGCTTCTCGGTCTTCTGGGGTGTGGCGTAAAAGGACGTCCTCTTCCTCCACTGAATCCGGCTCCTTTGGGGCGCGGAGAACCCACTTACAAAGAATCCGCTCAAAAGAAGCCAACCAAGAAAAACCAACCTCAAGAACGCGCGGGCGAGAACTCTGAGGACGAGACGGAGGAGCGATGAAAAACGTCCTGCCAGTAAACATCTTCAAGATGTCGGGAGCAGGGAACACCTTTGCTTTGGTGGATGCACGGAAGAATTCTTCCTGGAGTGCGGTGGAAAAAAGTCTGGGCATGTCTCGCGCCCACTTCGCGAAGATGATTTGCGATAAGGTCCTCGGGATTAGCACAGATGGGCTTTTGTTTATTCAAGACGGATCCCAAGGTTTTGACTTTGATTGGGACTTCTACAATTCCGACGGATCCACCGCTGAAATGTGTGGAAATGCGGCCCGCTGTGCTGCACGCTTTTGTTATGAGAGCCTTCATTCATCAGAGTCAGGTGTCATTCGATTTAAAACAGGCGCCGGGTTGGTTGTAGCGCAAGTTTTTGGCGATGATCGAATTCGCGTGCGCATGCCAGAAGCACGTGTCTTAAATGAAAATATCGAGTTGAAAACCCGCTCAAGCGCCACTGAAAAATTTGTTCTGGTCAATACGGGTGTTCCTCATTTAGTTCAAAAAATACATGAAATAAAAGATGCGACCGAACTCAAGGACATGGCCCGAGAGGTTCGCTCTCATCCCGATTTGCAGCCGGCAGGTGCCAATGTCACTTTCTATGCCGAAGAGGGCCTGGGAAAAATCAAAGCGGTCACCTATGAAAGAGGTGTGGAGGACTACACCTTGGCCTGCGGAACGGGGGCTGTTGCGGCAGCGCTTGTCTATGCAAAAGAACGCTCCCAGCGAGAAGTTGAAGTTCAAATGCCTGGCGGTCTTCTGCTGGTGAGTTTTATCGATGGAGATTCCCATCCTCTGATGATGGGAGAAGCCGTTTTTGTTGGAGAATTTAAGTACAATCTTGAGGTGGTAAAATGAAGAATTTCAGAGGCACTTTCACGGCCCTTGTGACGCCCTTTAAAAATGACAAAATAGATTATGCCTCGCTGGATCGATTGGTGAAGCATCAGTTGGATGCAGGAGTGGATGGGTTTGTCATCAATGGCACTACCGCCGAAAGCCCGACGCTGGCTTCAAGTGAGGTTGCAGAGCTTTTTAAGCATGTTCGCGCTTTGTGTGGCGATAAGGTACCCCTGATTGTAGGAACGGGATCCAACAGCACGGCGAAGACCGTGGAGGACTCTAAAAAAGCTCAAGAGATGGGCGCTGATGCTGTTTTGGTGGTTGTTCCCTACTATAATAAACCTCCCCAGCGAGGTTTGTATGAGCACTTTAAAGCCGTGGCCTCGGCGATTTCCATCCCTACAATTTTGTACAACGTCCCCGGTCGCACGATCACCTCCTTGGCGACAGAGACGGTTCGCGACTTAGCGAAAGTTCCTGGTGTGGTTGGTATTAAAGAGGCCAGCGGTAAGATTGATTTTGCGAAAGAAATTATCACGGCTTGTGGCAAAGACTTTGTCATGCTTTCCGGGGACGATGGGAGTTATGTGGAGTTCTTGGCGGCAGGAGGTCACGGAGTGATTTCGGTTGCGACCCACGTTATTCCCGCTCAGATGGTGCAGTGGAAGAAATGGGTTTCTGAAGGACAGCTTGAAAAGGCGCGTGCCGACATTAACAAGTACATGGATCTGATCAACCTTCTTTTTGTTGAAGCCAACCCCATTCCTGTTAAAAAGGCTCTGCAACTGATGGGCATTCTTGAATCCGCCTCCCTGCGCCTTCCTCTGGTTGAGCTGTCCCCGGCGCACACGGAAAGCTTAAAAGCGGAGATGAAAAAAGTAGGTGTTCTGTGAAGAAGACCAAGATTGGCGTCGTGGGTGTTTCTGGAAGAATGGGGCAAGAGATCGTAAAAGTGATCGAAGCCAATCCGCGTTGTGAGCTGTTTTATCCACTTCATCGCGATGAAAAGTGGGATTCAAAAAAAGCAGCGAAGGTGGATGTGTGGATTGATTTCTCATCCCCAGAGGCGCTCAAGGATGTATTAAAAAGAGCGGCCGAACACAAAACGCCGGTCGTCTGTGGAACGACGGGTT
Source organism: Bdellovibrio sp. (assembly GCA_024711265.1). Taxonomy (GTDB): domain Bacteria; phylum Bdellovibrionota; class Bdellovibrionia; order Bdellovibrionales; family Bdellovibrionaceae; genus Bdellovibrio. The sequence continues at coordinate 8,918 of JANJTG010000060.1, forward strand.
TTTCTAAAAAAGAGAAGGATCTATTAAGCCAGTACGCAAAAAAAATTCCAGTCCTTTGGTCTTCGAATATGAGTCTGGGAGTGGCGGTTCTAAATGAAGCTTTAAAATCTTTGTCGGCGATTTCGCACTTTGATTTTCAGATTGAGGAGCTTCATCACAATCGAAAGAAAGACAAACCCTCAGGAACAGCGATCACCCTTCAAGAAAACTTGGAAAAAGCTGTTCAGAAAAAACTTCCCGAGCCCGTCGCCATTCGCGGCGGTGGAATTTTTGGCGTTCATAAAATCTATTCTATGAGCGATGAAGAGGTTTTGGTATTTGAACACACTGCCCTGAATCGCACGGTCTTTGCGAAGGGGGCTGTGCAAGCGGCAGAGTGGCTGGTCAAACAAAAGCCCGGCCTTTATCAGATTCGTGATGTTCTCTTTGGAAAGAATAAGGCATGAGTTCTCATCGTCATTCGACGTTGGTATATGTTGCGGTGGATTTGGTTGGCGGCCAAGAAAAAGCCAAAGACCATCTTCAAAAGCTGAGTGAATGTGGTGAAATCATTTCGATCTCTTCGATATACAAACGATATTTAACCTCAGAGCAGCAGGACTTGAGCGCGCGCATGGAGTTTGTAATTCGCTTTGAGACCCACCTGGGGGTTGATCAAATGCTTCACCTTGTTTTGTCGTTGTGTGAACAGGGCGCCTCGGGGCTTGCGCAGAAAAATTATTCAGAAGTGATACTTCTGGTTTTTGACGATATGATTTTAATGTCTCCCCGACTGACACTTCCCTATCCTCAGATGCACCAAGACCCGCTTATTATTCGTTGCTCGGCGGAGGCCTGGGGTCAATACGAACATCCAATCTATCAAAAGAATTTGAGTGAAATTTCTAAGTTAGCACCTCCTGCGAAGCAGGCGGAGTTTTATATGCAGGGTAAAAGCCTGGTTGATTTTTAAAGCCAGCCAACGTACAAATTGGGTGTATCTTAATAATTCAAATTTTCTATCTAGCGGGGAGTTCCCATGAAGTTTTTCATCGACACGGCAGAAATTGAAGAAATCAGACAAGCCAACCTTCGTGGCTGGGTGGATGGCGTAACAACCAACCCATCTTTGATCGCCAAATCCGGAAAACCATTTCACGATGTGATTAAAGAGATCTGCAAAGAAATTTCTGGACCTGTGTCGGCGGAGGTTATCAGCCTTCAGGCGGAAGAGATGTATCGCGAAGGCAAGGAGCTGGCAAAAATTGCTTCGAACGTGGTCGTTAAAATCCCTATGTGTGAAGACGGCATGATTGCTGTAAAAAAACTTAAAGCAGATGGTATTAAGACTAACGTCACGCTGGTCTTTTCTCCTATGCAGGCTCTTCTTGCGGCGAAAGCGGGGGCGACCATGGTTTCTCCGTTTGTAGGCCGTCTTGATGACATTGGCGCTGAAGGTATGGCGATGGTTGATCAGATTATCCAAATTTATCAAAACTACGACTTCGATACTGAAGTCTTGGTCGCTAGCGTAAGAAGTCCAATGCATATCCAAATCGCCGCTGAAATGGGCGCTGATATTGCGACAATTCCATTCAAGGTTATGCAACAAATGACTCACCATCCGTTAACTGACAAAGGCATTAAGCAGTTCATGGACGATTGGAACAAGGCTCAAAAGAAATAATGAATAAGGCAATTTCTTGTCTTTTTCTTTGTGCGACTCTTCTTTTGTCTAGTTGCCGAACTGGAGGGGTGATTATTCGTGAAACGCCCCTTAACGCCAGCGAGACGCGCCGAGTGGTCGTTGGAGTCATTGGCGAGCCACGAACCGTCAGCCAGAATGGACGAGAGATTTATTCTCGTTATTACGACAAAAAGAACAAGAATATCGAGAAGATGGATATGGCGCGTGAGCGCTACACCACGCACGTCACAATCCTTGGGGACCGCCGCCCGTATGATGTTCAGGTCGAGGTCCTGGTCGAAGGTCGTAACGTCGACGGTGGCTTTGACCTTATAGAGCGCGACGATGACCGGGCCGCCGCGATCGCGGAAAAGATTCGTCAATCGCTTAACCAAAGTCGCGACACCCGTAACGTTATTGACGACTTCCGCTCCTTCTAAATACGATAGAGACTAGTCAGGAGTGACTATTCCTTTTATTTGAAGAGGTAACTGTTGCAAGGAATGCAGCTTCAGCGGCTTTTGCCGCTCGCAGTTTTAGCGGGATGCTTATGCTGGTCAAGCCAAGTTGGTGGCTTGAAGTTCGTTCCTATATATGAAGCCTTGACGATAAAAGCTCAAAAGAACTCCCCCCCTCATGTGGCCTTCGAAGAAGTTTTAGAATCAGATCGCACGAATCCTGAGTGGGCCCGAATTGAAAAAATAAAACCACTGAATTTGGTTATCGAAAGAAACGTATCAACTCCGCTGTATTCAAAGAAGATCGCTCTTCAAGAGATGGTTGTTACAAAGAGTGTTGAAAACCCTCTTCCTGAAGCGGAATCACCTGCGGTGGCGATGGCGGCCGACCAGGAAACAAATGGTTGGATTGAAAGTCTTCCTCGCACCCAAGCCTTGCGATTGCAAGAGGCGCAAAGACGCAGTGAGATCTTAGGAGAAGACTGGTCTTCGCCAACGTGGTCGGAGATGGCCAAAGAAGTTCTTGAAAAGTCGGGAGCTTTGGTTGCCAGCGATGTGGCTTCGCCTAAAATCTATGTTTCGGGAACGGACTCTTCAGGAAAATTGCAAACACGTGTTCCGCAGGCCCAGGTTCAACTTCCTTTAAATAGATTTAATCCTGCCAAAGGTTCTTCTTCAGAGGAAAAATCAGATGCGGGACCCTCTTACGGTTTGGTGGAAGAGTCGCGAGGCCAATCCATTGTTGGCCCGATTGAAATCACCGGGGGTCTTGCCGTTACAAATGAACACCATATTGAGATTCGCCGCAGTGATGAGGGTGTTTTAAAAGAATTGGGTCGCGTAGACTTGCAGCAAGGTCTTTATAATATCGATGTCGAAGAAGTTGCCGGGACTGTGATCGCCCGCCTTGTGAATAAAGATGGAAAAACATTGGGCGAAGGATCTTTCCGCCTCAATCGCCTTGTGGCATCGCAAAGCAAATCTTTGCAGGGTCCAAAAATTCGTATCGAACCGCATCCTGATTTTGCAGGAATCGTAACCAGTGCTTACAATCCTAAGCCGAATGATGTCGCGCCAGCGCAGACGAAAGTGACCTTCGTGAAAGGCGCTAGTGAGGTTGTTGCAAAAAAAGATGGTTCTGTGGCGATGGACAATGTGATGAGGGGCTCTAGCACAGTGATGAGAGCGGCAGCCCCGAAGCACATGCAAACCGCGGCAATCATTATTTCAGGTAAAGAATTCAAGACTCAATTATATCCCGAATCTATGATTCAAGCCCTTCAGGATATCGTGGCTCAACAACGAACTCAGTCCTTTGAAGGAGCGCCAACCATTGTCTGGGGACGCGTCAGTCTGGACGGCAAAAATCTTTCGGGCATAGATGTTATCCTGGAATCCGCCCCCGATCTGCAGCCAGTATATTTTAATCAGTTCATGCTTCCTGACGCAAAACTGACAACAACAAGTGAAAATGGTCTTTTTGCATTTGTGAATGCTCCTGCTGGATTTCACTCTTTGCTAGCGACACGTGCGGACTCTATTTTGGGTTATCAAAACGTGGTCGTTGAAGAGGGTTCTGTGGCTCAGGGTGATGTTGAGTCGACATTAAAGTCCGAGACGGTGCCGTTGCGTGTATACGATGCCTTTACGGGCGAACCTCATCCGGCGGTTGTTTCAATGCAAAGTTTGGCTGAGGATGTTGAAGTTAAGTCAGGAGTCACAACCGTCAGTCTTCCCCACATAAGCCGAATGGGCATGATGCGCATTCAACCTGAAGGCGCGGATTATGTTGCCGCTCGCTATCTTTACAACGACAATGACGAGTTTATTCACGCGCCTTTGGTTCATTGGTCATGGTTGAATTCGATTAAAACATTCTTACGTATCGATGATTCGGCGAGTGCCGGTCTGATTGTTGGCTTTGTTCCGGATGAAGACTTTGAGGTGTATCTTGCGGCCTACGATCAGTTCAATCCTCACTATATTGTATATTTCGATATGCAGGGACGTATTTTGCAAAATCGCAAGGGCATCGCTGGCGGTGGGTTTATTCTTTACAACGTGCCTGAGGATACTCACGAAGTTGTCGTCTTGGGCTCACGCACGCAGAAAATCTATTCGCGAGTTTTACCTGTGGATGCAAACTCTCTTTCTGTATTGAACTTCAGAGAGTAGTCTAAACAATCAGGATTTTGCGAACTCTTCGACTTTTCGTTTAAAAAAGTTTCCACGATCTTCAAAAGACTTAAATTCATCAAGACTGGTGCCACCGGGACTGAGAAGGACAGTGTCCAGAGGCTTCGCCCCCTGCAGCACATGATTCAAAGCCTCCTCAAGTCGAGAAAAAGAAGCGCCCGGCAAGGTTGATTTTTGCTGAGCAATTTCCCGACACTCACCAAAAAAGATGAACTCTATATTGCGAAAGTTTTTGAGAGGTCCCAAATCCTGCCAGGGAAGATTTTTATCTCTTCCGCCAAGAAGAAGAAACAACTTGCCCGTACTTTCAAGTGTGTCATGGGCGGCGGTAGTTGCAATCAGAACGCTGTCCATTGCAGTGGCCTTGCTGTCATTGATGAAACGAATGTTCTTAAACGTGCCCACGTTTTCAAGGCGGTGAACAAGGCCTTTGAATGACTTCATGCCTTCAATCGCGGTGGTGGGCCATCCCGCAGCCATGGCGAGTGAAGAGGCCAGAGCTAAGTTGTCTTGATTGTGTTGTCCAATCAATAAGGCCTTTTCAAGATGACATGACACCAGCGTGGGATCGCTTTTGGAAATCACTTTTATTTGTTCGTGGTGGTTGTTTTTAAAGTATTCTACCAGGTCACCACCCTCGGAATTTAAAAGCATCATCTTCTTGGTCAAAGACAGAATGTTCCACTTGGTGCGATAGTAATGTTCCAGACTTTCATAGCGCTCAAGATGATTTGATGTGAAATAAGTGATGGCTGAAAAGTCTAAAGAAAGATTTTCGCAGTTTTCTAGTTGATAGCTGGAGAGTTCGAGAACAACCCAATCTGCCCGAGAGCGTACTCCTTTAAGAACATCCAAGGCATACTCCGCAAAGGGGGTCCCCAGATTGCCACCGACAAAGAAGCTTTTAGAAAAAGACTCAAGTCCCGCCCCCAAAAGAGAAACGGTGGTGCTTTTCCCAACAGATCCCGTGACGCCAATAAGTTTTTCCGTTGTGAGGCATGAACAGGCCAATGAAAGTTCGCTGGTGATTTTAATGTTGGCTTTTTTGGCGTCTTGAATCCAGGCAGAAGAAAGGGGCACCCCAGGAGAAACGACCAGCGTCAGGGGTCGCCCTTTCGTCATTAAGACGGCAGGGTCGTTAAAGTCGACAGAATCCAATTTGACATCAAATGTGAGTACCGATTGGGAGGGGATGCCACAGTGAAGTAGAAGTCGTCGAGCGGCCTCGCCGCTTTTGCCCATCCCAACAATTGCAATTGGAGTCTTCAGGTTCTTGATAAATTCGCTCATCTGCACGATCATATTCTTGGGAGGCAGATTTGCCCACTTCTTTTTCAGGCCCTTTTCCAGATTTTAGATTGGCCTCGCATACGGCTGTAATCAGTGATTTGCACTTGTGCGAAGCAGAACCCGTGAACTTGCGTTTTCCGCTTTGGAAAAAGTTTAAAACCCGGCAGTTCTTTTTCGATGATGTTTTTGAAACCTTTCTTAAACATTGTGAAGAAAAGTCCCAAGGGGCACCGGTGGAGTTGGTTCTCAATGGTGACATTTTCGATTTCGACAGTGTTTTGCGTCTTCCTGAAGAGCCTGTTTTTAGCGTCGGCTGGCTGGAGCGACATCGTGGCCTGTATCCCCGCGAAGAGCGGTCGCGATTTAAGATTGAGGTGATCTTAAAAGATCATGCCGACTTTGTGCGCGCCCTGCGAGAGTTTATTCTTCGCGGAAATCGCGCGATCTTTGTCATGGGAAATCATGACTTGGAACTTCACTTCCCCGAAGTTCAAGAAGAGATCTTCCGGCACCTTGCTTTGCCAGAGAACAAACGTCACGAAGTGCGTTTTGTGGAGTGGTTTTATATCAGCAATCAGGACACGTTGATAGAGCACGGGAATCAATATGATCCTTATTGTATGTGTGAAGATCCCATCAACCCGTTTGTGAGAGGCTACAACTTTATTTCATTGAAGCTGCCTTTTGGAAATCTAGCCTGTCGTTACATAATGAATGGGATGGGATTTTTTAATCCCCACGTGGATACCAACTATATAATGACCCTTCCTGAATACATTCGTTTCTTTCTGAAGTACGTTGTCAAAGCGCAACCGGGTCTTATTCTGACTTGGTTTTGGGGCTCTGTGGTGACACTCCTTCATTCATTTTTTGATCGTTTGGCGGCTCCGATTCGGAATCCCTTAAAAATCGAAGACCGTGTGGCATTGATCGCAGAAAAAGCAAATGCAGAACCACGCATGGTGAGAGAGCTCAAAGAGCTTTTTGTCGCCCCGGCGGCAAGTAGCCCCTTTTTGTTAGCGCGAGAACTGTGGCTGGATCGAGCGTTTATCATCTTTGTGACGTTCTTCTTGATCTTCCAGTTGATGGTATTCATTCGAGCTGTCTATGAAATCTCATTCTTTTGGGCGTTTATTCCACTCTTTATATTGTTGCCCTTCTTCCTATTCTACAGCAAATCCGTGACCTCTTTGGTATCGGGGTATAAAGAGCCGGATGAACGAGTTTTGGCGATGGCCAGCGCCATCACCAAAGCGCAGCGCATTGTTTTTGGACACACTCACCACACCCGTCATGAAATAATTGGTTCAGTGGAGCATCTGAACAGTGGTTGTTGGTCCCCGGCATTTTTAGATGTGGAGTGCACAAAACCCCTAGATCAAAAAACATTTGTGTGGATTTCCCCCGGCGAATCGGGCTCAAGGCAGGCCGAGCTGTTTAAGTTTGTCGATGGAAAGTCCGAACCACTTTTAAACCCGGGTCGTTAATAATTAGTGCGCCGCGAGAAGATTTCATATTGTCAATTTCTAGACCCTATGCAAACCTTTTATTGGTAAAAACACATGGATGGAGAGGTTTAATCATGGCAGACGTACTTGTAGTGACAAGCAAAGTGAAAAAACTCATCAAAGAAAAAGGTCAAATGAACACTTCTGCTGAGACAATTGATGTTCTTAGCAAAGCTATCGAGCAACTTTGCTTGAAAGGTGTTGAGAGTGCGAAAGCAGATGGTCGTAAGACTGTTATGGCTCGCGACATCGTGATTGATCATCTCTAATTGAGAGCTTTTAAAAGGAAATCACAAAAAAACCCACGCTTCAACGTGGGTTTTTTCTTTTCTAAAGATGTTTGTGATCAGATCAAAGCATTTTTTGCAGGTCTTCCCACGAGATAATTTGAACCCCGAGGGTTTGAGCTTTTTCCACCTTGGACCCTGGATCCTCGCCAACGACCAGATAATTGAGTTTGGAAGAAACAGAGCCCAATATCTTCCCGCCATTTTTTTCAATCAAGTCTTTGGCGTCATCTCGTTTAACCGGCAAAGTGCCCGTGATCAGAAAACTCATTCCCGAAAGTTTTCCCTCTTGGGAACGCACGGGGTTGGAGATCCTTACACCCAGCTTTTGCATATCATGAATCTCTTTGACGAGTTCTTTGTTGGTTGTCCAAGAGATGATCGCTTTAGCGACCTTCGGGCCAATTTCAGGCACAACCAGAAGTTCTTCTTCGCTGGCTTTAATAAATTTTTCGATAGTTAAAAAGTGTTCCGCCAAGTGCTTTGCGGTTTGCTCTCCGACAAAGCGAATGCCCAGCGCAAAAATGAATCTTGCCAAGGTGGGAGACTTACTATTTTCAATGCTATTTATGATATTTTCAGCAGACTTGTCCCCTTGTCGCTCTAGGGAAAGAATCTGTTCCTTGGTCAGTCGATAGAAATCGGAAAACCGCGAAAGGAGTTTATGATCCACCAAGGTTTCAATCAACCGATCCCCGATTTTATCCAAATTCATCGCGCGACGAGCGACAAAGTGTTTAAGGGATTCTTTGACCACCGCAATACACAGTGGATTCACGCAACGGGTGACAACCTCGTCTTCCATTTTCACTACGGTGGATTTGCAAACCGGACAGTGGGTGGGCATTTCAAAAGGTTTGCTATGCGCGGGGCGTTTATCTAAAACGACGGAGACAACTTCGGGGATAACATCACCCGCTCTTTGGATGACGACGGTGTCGCCAATGCGCACATCCTTGCGAGTGATTTCATCTTGATTATGTAAAGTCGCATTACTGACAGTGACGCCACCGACTTTGACGGGCTTCATGATAGCAACAGGCGTAAGTGCTCCCGTGCGCCCCACCTGGACGGCGATATCTTCGATAACCGTGAAAGCCTGTTCTGGCTTAAATTTCGCGGCGGTAGCCCAGCGGGGGCTGCGCGCCACCATGCCTAGATCGTCCTGAAGGCGCAGGGAATTGACCTTAATCACGATACCATCGATATCAAAGGGAAGACCGGGCCGAACTTTTTCAATATTGTGGTAATAGGATGCGACCTGGTCGGGACCCGAGCAAAGTTTTACAAGTTCAAGCCCCTCTTTGTTGCGAAGAGACGGGATTCCAACCTCTACAAAGTAGTCTTCGATTTCTTGTTGTGTTTTAAATTCAATGTCCTCGACAGCCCCCAAAGCGTAGGCATAAAAGCGCAAAGGACGAGCCGCCGTGATTTTGGAATCAAGCTGTCTCACCGAACCTGCAGAAGCATTTCGAGGATTGGCAAAAGTTTGCTGGCCATTTTCCTGTTGGGTCTCATTCAGTTTAGCAAAGTCCTCTTTGAACATTAAAACTTCGCCACGAACCTCTAAAAGAGCAGGGGGATTTTTTAAAGAAAGCTTAAGAGGAATGCTTTTTATAGTGCGAATATTTTGAGTCACATCTTCGCCAACGGCGCCATCTCCCCGGGTAAGCGCGCGAACAAAATGGCCATTTTCATAGATCAGTTCCATGGAAAGGCCGTCAAACTTGGGTTCGCAAAGGTATTCGATGTCTTTGTCAGTATTGAGAAATTTTTTAACACGCTCATCAAAATCGAAGATGTCTTCGGGAGAATAACTATTGGCTAAAGACAACATGGGAATGCGATGAGGGGCCTTCTCAAAAGCATCTAGGGGCAATCCGCCCACTCGTTGTGACGGAGAGTCTGAAAGATCAAGACCTTTTTCTGTCTTCTCTAACTTGATCAGCTCATCAAAGAGCTGATCATATTCGTAATCCGAAACTTCGGGACGATCCATGACGTAATAGAGGTAGTCGTGTCGGCTGATGATTTTTTTGAGCTCTTCGTGGCGCTTCTTGGACATGACCGCAATTTATCATATTGGCCTTAAAGGTCCAGTCGCAAAGCAATACGACGACCAAAGAGTGACTAGGCACTCTTTTTTGACTATGTTTAAAGACCTCAAATCCTGCAAAGGAGAATCCCCATGATTGATAAAAAAACTATCGAGCATATCGCAAAGCTCGCTCGCCTTCATGTGACGGAGGAAGAGGCTCAAGAATATAGCCTTCAGTTGGCAAAAGCCTTGGCGCACTTTGAACAAATCGCAAAAATAGATACGACGGGTGTTGAGCCTCTAATTACTCCCACAGAAATTGAATCTTATTGGCGAGAAGATGTCGTTAAACAAGAGTTCTCGGCGGAAGAAATGACGGCCAACGCCCCTTCCAAGGCGGGCAATCTCTTTAAAGTTCCTCCGGTCGTGTAAGGATAGACATAATGAATTTAACATTTGCCTCCATTACGGAAATTGCCGACGCGGTAAAATCAAAAAAGGTCAGCGCCAAAGAAGTGGCAGAACACTTTCAAAATCGGATTGAGTCGCTGGATGGAAGACTCAACTCGTTTTCTTCCAAAAATTCTCACGCTGTTCATGAGGCGGAGGCTCTTGATGCTCGCATTGCACGAGGTGAAGATGTGGGCCCGATGGCGGGTGTCCCCTTTGGAATTAAAGAGATGTTTTGCACTAAGGGCCTGCCAACAACGGCGGGCTCAAAAATTCTAGAAAACTTTGTCCCTCCTTATGACTCGACGGTTGTCGCCCGTTTAAAAAAGGCGGGAATCGTTGTTATGGGCAAGCTCAATCAAGATGAGTTTGCGATGGGTTCCTCCAATGAAACATCCTTTCATGGAGTTGTTCGAAATCCTTGGAATTTAGACTGCGTTCCTGGGGGCTCTTCAGGCGGATCTGCGGCAGCTCAGGCAGCTCGTCTGGTGGTGGGAACCTTGGGCACAGACACCGGCGGCTCCATCCGTCAGCCTGCAAGCTTCTGTGGCATTGTGGGCGTAAAGCCCACCTATGGACGTGTGAGTCGCTATGGGATTATCGCATATGCCTCTTCTTTGGATCAGGCGGGTCCCATGGTGAGCAGCGTGAAAGATGCCGCTCTGACTATGGAAGTTATATCTGGTTTTGATAATCATGACTCCACGACAACTCAAAGATCTGTTCCCTCCTGGAGTCGACATCTGAAGACGGATGTCAAGGGCATGAAGATTGGTCTGATGAAAGAATACATGACTGGTGGCCTTCATCCCGATGTGCAAAAGACTGTGGAAAACTCTATTGAGACCTTAAAAAAAATGGGGGCCGACATCGTCGAGGTGTCTGTTCCCATGACGGAAGTGGCCGTTCCCGTTTATTATCTTGTGGCAGCCAGTGAAGCCTCATCGAATTTGGCTCGATATGATGGCGTGAAATATGGATATAGAGCGGACTTCAAAAATCTTTCAGCAATTGATTTAGAGGAATTCTATAGCAAGACGCGGGGACAGGGCTTCGGAAAAGAAGTCAAACGACGTATCATGCTAGGGACTTACTGTCTTTCAAGTGGCTATTACGATGCTTACTACAACAAAGCGGGTCAGGTTCGCCGCTTGATTATGAACCAATACCTTGAGGCCTTTAAGAAATGCGACGTCATCCTCAGCGCTGTGACCGCAGCCCCGGCCTTTAAGATCGGCGAACGGATTTCTGATCCATTGACGATGTACCTTAATGATATTTTCACAACCTCCACAAATCTTGCGGGTCTTCCGGGAATGAGCGTTCCTTTTGGAATGTCTCAAGAAGGTCTTCCTATCGGAGTGCAGTTGACGGCGGGACACTTTGAAGAACAAAAAATGCTCGACGTGGCCTACGCACTTGAAAGCGCCTCTCCCGTGAAAGGAAAAAATCCCCATGTCGTATAGAGGTTTTGAGGCCGTTATTGGTATTGAAATTCACGTACAACTTAGTACGGCAACAAAAATGTTTTGCGCAGACTCTACCGAGTTCAACGCTGGAGACAATGAAAACACCTCCCCTGTCAGCGTCGGTATGCCGGGCACATTGCCGGTTTTGAATAAGAAGGCCATTGAGTACTCAATCAAGACGGGCCTGGCATTGGGTTGCGATATCCGTCGTAAATCGGTTTTTGCACGCAAAAATTATTTTTATCCCGATCTCCCCAAAGGCTATCAGATTTCTCAGTATGACCAGCCCTTGTGTGAAAACGGCACGATCTCCTTTAAGGTTGACGGCGCGGAAAAGACCGTATCCATCACACGGGCGCACATGGAAGAAGATGCGGGAAAATCAAATCATCATGGCGAATATACGTTGATCAACTACAATCGTTCTGGAATTCCTCTTCTGGAGGTGGTGTCGGGGCCCGATCTCAGATCACCGGCGGAAGCGGCAGAGTACGCACGAACGATTCGACAGATTGTTCGTTACCTCGATGTTTGTGATGGAAATTTAGAAGAAGGATCTATGCGCTGTGATTGCAATGTCTCGGTACGCAAAGTCGGAGCGGTGCAATTTGGAACCAAAGTTGAAATTAAAAACATCAACTCTTTCCGTTTTGTGGAAAAAGCGATTGAATACGAAATCGAGCGTCAGATCGACGCCGTAGAGCGTGGAGAAAAAATCATCCAAGAAACGCGCCTGTGGGATCCAGATAAGAATCGAACTTTCTCAATGAGAACCAAAGAAGATGCACAGGACTATCGCTACTTCCCGGATCCCGATCTTTTGCCTGTGATCGTGACCGACAGCATGATTGAACAGTATCGCAAAGAACTGCCAGAGTTACCCATTGCGCGGGCGAAGCGTTTTCAAAATGAACATGCTCTTCCCGAGTATGATGCGCAGGTGTTGACGATGGAAAAAGCACTTGCCGATTTTTACGAAGAGACAGCGAAAGAGTCTAAAAACTTTAAAGCCTCTTCAAACTGGATCATGACAGAGCTTTTAAGAGAGCTGAATCAAGCCAATAAAGAAATCAAAGACTCCCCCATTAAGCCTCTGCAACTGGGGCGCATGATTGCTTTGATCGATAAGGGTGCGATCTCTGGAAAGATTGCAAAAACAGTCTTCCAAGAAATGTGGCAATCAGGCAAAGATCCCGAGGCTGTCATCAAAGAAAAGGGGCTGGTTCAGATCTCCGACCCCGCAGCGATCGAAAAAATCATTGATGAAGTTTTAGCTGCGAACGTGCAAAACGTGGAAGATCACAAAACAGGTAAGAAAAAGAATCTCTTTGGATTTTTTGTGGGCGCTGTGATGAAGGCCTCCAAGGGCCAAGCAAATCCCGAGTTGGTAAATAAAATTCTTCAGGAGAAGTTGAAGTAATATGAAAGTCGCGGCTCTTGATTTAGGTACGAATACATTTTTATGTCTGATTGCCGAGGGAACGGCCGAGGGGATCAGCAAAGTCCACAAAGACTTGGTGCAGGTGGTGCGCCTGGGTCAAGGTGTCGACAAGACCGGAGAGTTTCATCCCGAGGCTTTACAAAGAGCGCGAGAAACCCTCACGCAATTTAAGAAAGAGATTGATGCCGAAGGTGTGGATCAGATTCTTGCTATGGCAACGTCGGCGGCTCGCGATGCAAAAAATGGGCGTGAGCTTTTTAAAATCGGCGATGACCTGGGAATTCCTATTCAAATTATCCCTGGAGAAGATGAGGCGCGAATCACCTATCAGGGTGCAACGGCAGGCCTTGTTGATACGGATAAAACTTCCCTGGTGGTCGATGTGGGCGGAGGTTCGACGGAACTCATTGTGGGAAGGGGCTCGCGAATTCTTTTTGGAGAGAGCTTGAATATTGGCGGAGTGCGTTTAACGGAAAAGTTTGTGAGCACACAGCCCGTTCCTTCCCAGGAACAAAAGGCCGTTCAAGACTATATTGAACAAGAACTGCAAAAAATTTTGCCGGAGCTCAAAAAGGAGCCGATTGATCAGATTATCGCGGTGGCTGGAACCCCGACCTCTTTGGTCGCAATCGAAGTCGGGGGATTTGATGAGAAGAAAGTGGACGGCTTTTTCTTAAAGAAAGAGCGCCTTCAATACTGGGTTCGTGAATTTGCCGCGACCTCCGTTGAAGAGAAAAAGACCAAATATCAACTAGGGGGGCGTGCTGACATTATTTTTGTTGGCGCTTCGATCCTCTTGGCAGTCATTGAGGCGCTTCATTTGCCGGGAATGATTGTCTCAACTAAAGGAGTTCGTTATGGCGTTGCTCTTGAGATGCTTAAAAAGAAGTAACAAGTCTTTCAGCAGAGTTCTGCTTGCTATCATCCCTCTTTTGTTTTTTTTGAGTTCGGCGAAGGCAAGTGATTTCAAAAAAAGAAAGATTCGGCTAGGACCTAAGACTTTGGTCGTGGAAATGGCCGAGACCCCGGCACAGCACGAGCGTGGACTTATGTTTAGGGAAAGTTTGGGCGCCGATGAAGGGATGCTCTTTGTCTTTAAAAATGAGGAGACGCGCTTTTTTTGGATGAAAAATACTTTGATCGATCTTTCGATTGGCTACTTTGATAAGAGCGGGACTTTGGTCGACATCCAGGAAATGAAGTCGGGCAAAGGAATCCCTGAGTCGCAACTAGCCTCTTATCCAAGCGCAAAGCCGGCAAAATACGCGCTTGAAATGAATAAAGGATGGTTTGACAAAAACAAGATTAAAATTGGCAGCAAACTCAAATTTCCCTAGAGCGAAAGTCCAGGGGTTTTATTAATATTTGCAAGCCTTCCATCTTGTGCTTTAGATTGTTAATAACGCTTTACTGAAACAGTATGTTTCATAGCATCACTCAAGGATGAACACATGATGAAAAAACTCGTTATCTTGCTAGCGTGCTTAGGTCTGGCTTTCCAGCTAACAAGCTGTACGTCTAAAGATAGTCAAGCGGATACGGAAGTTGCCGCTGATCAGGATTCTGCCGATCTTGAAAAACTTGAAGGCGACGAATCTTTAGAAATCGCGGGCGATGATTCTTTGGCGAGCGACCAACTCCCTGAGGATGCTTTGGGCGAAACAATTGCCGAGACCACCACGACCACCGAAACAACAACAACAACGGCTGAATCCACTGTTGGCGACAACAAGGCCACCACAGAGCAAGTTGATATCGCAACCAGCTCCGAGACTTTGCCAGCAGATCCATTCACTGAGACAACAGATGCCCCCCCGCCCCCTGCTGAATCTTCGACAACCATCGTAGATTCGGCCACCCCGGCGACTACGGAAGACAACACAACCATGGTCGAAAGCACCACAACGACAAAAAGTACAACGACCGTTGTTGAGGGCTCTGAAGCTCCTGCAAAAGTCAGCGCCCCATTGCAAAAAGTGGCAACGACTCCTTGGAAGGTCGGAAAGACTTTGTACAACACAGTTTACTTCGCGCGTCCTGGAGATTCTCTTTCTGGTATTAGCCAGATGATTTATGGTGCGGATAAAACAGCCGAGCTGAAAAAGGGAAATCCAACATTCAACTCTCGCGATGTTCGCCCTGGTGATAAAGTGTATTACAACTCTCCTCACCGGCCCGAAGATGCGGCTCGTATCGTGACTTACTATGAAGATAATGGAATGGCTCCGGAAGTTTATGTGGCTAAATCTGGGGATAACATTCGTGCAGTTTCTAAAAATCTTTTGGGTTATGACAATGCATGGAAAGAAGTTTGGTCTAGCAACTCTGTAGACTCTAAAGGCAATATTGCTGAAGGCACGGAGTTACGTTATTGGAAAGGTGGCGCTGTGGCTGCGGCGGCACCTCATCAAGAAGTAGCTAGCGCCGTTACTCAAGAGCCTCAGGCTCCGGCAATTCCAGCGCCTCCAGCGCAGGAAGAGATGATGCCTCCACAACAAGCTCAAGGTGAAATTCCTCCTCCACCAATGCCTGAACAACCGGGCATGGAGATGGCGCCACCGCCACCTCCACCTATGGAAGTGGCTCAAGAGCAGCACATGGCTCCTCCTCCGCCACCACCTGTTGAGGCCGTGAATCCACCAGCTCCTCCTGCGCCGGCTCCGCAAATGGCAGAGGAAGCTCCGACGGGAATGGATAACGACACGACGATGGCTTTGGCTGTTGTAGGTCTGGCGGCCGCGGGTCTGGCCGTTCTTATTGTGATGAGAAAGAAAAGAAAACAGAAAGAGCTTGAGCAACAAGCGATGGATCATACTCACGTCGGAACATAGTTTCTTGTAGATTTTGATGTGTAAAAAAAGAAAGAGCGAGTTTTCACTCGC
>JANJTG010000505.1 GCA_024711265.1 Bdellovibrio sp.
GTCTGCACCATGGCAGCCCGGATGGTTGCAGGGGTTCCAACTGCCACGATGCGTGTGATCGTGTGGACATTCTGGTCGATGATCCAGTTGAAGCTGTCCTTGATGGCGTGGCAGCCGAGGTCCGTGACCACCTGACAGGCCGCAGAACCCGTCAAGCCCATGTACACCAGGTCCGGCTGCCCCTGCGACCCCTCCCTGCGGCCCACTCCGGCCTTCACGCCAAAACCCGAATAGATGGCGACACAAAGCGGATCACGGGCAATATCCTCAGCGCACAACATCACCAAGGACACCGATCCCCTCTCGGCCATTGCATTCACAGGCCAGTTTTTCACATCGTTTGTACCCAGCGCCGGATAGTGAAGCGGCATGAACTGCATGACGTCTGGCAGTCCAAATGCCGTATAGGCATGCGAAAACGTATTGCTGACAAACATGGCCGGTGCCTCGGTCAGGTACTTGTTGAGGTCTGGCGCACCCGCATGCAACTTCTGCGCAGACATGGCCAACAGCATCGCCTCCCTCGGAATCCGGTTGCCGTCGCCCAGCAGCATTCCCCAGTGGAAGAAATAAGGTGCGGGTTGGGCATTTCGTTCCACATCACCGCTACACCCTGGATCAACTTCAGACATGACGGTCTGGTCTCCTTGGTACAGGTAGGGCTGGACACCGAGCAGCAGCCCGTTTTCTGCCGGCAGGAAGTTCAGCGGCTGCCAGTTCAGGATGTAGTTCTGGCCAATGTCCGGAGCCCGTCCTTTGCAGTCGCCTCCCAGGGTCGGGTTGTACTTGTTTCCGCCGTCACCGCGCGAAGCAAACTGAAAGCCAGCACCGGCGTTTTCCCGGGGAACCACCACGAGACCACCACCAATTTTCATCTCGGTGACCATGGGCGAGATCACGCCATTGATGGCCTTGCCATTGACCTCCACCTGAATGACACCGTTGCCGTTGGGCCCACCCACAAGAAACGCGCCTTCCGGGGTTCGGATCGTTGCACCAACAGGCCCCGCAATCAGCACAGCAAGCGCCAAAACCCGGCGAATGGAACCAGAGAAGAAGAGAGCCATGGTGCAAATTCCTATTTCGCCACGCCGCAAGCGCTGCCATTACACCAGCGGTGGCGTTGTTCGACCATGCTAGCCGGACCGCCTTGCCACACAAGGGAAGCGATCACAAAGCCCCCAGACGGCTTGGGCGCATGGAAGAAGATGCTGCACATCATTCATATCCATGCAAAGCGCCCTTCAGATTGGAGGCCTTGTGTACTTTCCTTGCCCTGCCCCACCACGATCGACATGAAGGCCATCCCACGGAGCCCCATGCACTACCCACTACACTTGCCCATGGTGATTATTCATTCAGGAGTCTCTCCATGCACGGCACGCATCATTTCTGCACCCTGGTGACCGCACTGGCCCTCAGCAGCCCAACACAGGCGCTCACCCTCTCGTCACCGGCTTTTGAGGACGGCGAAACCATCCCCAACGTATTCACCTACAGCCTCGGGGCGCAATGCAGCGGTGCCAATCAGTCACCGCCCCTGGTTATCTCGCAAGTGCCTGCTGGCACGCGAAGCCTGGCGATCACGGTGCACGACCCTGATGGAGGCAACTGGCTGCACTGGAAAGTCTGGAACATTGCCCCCACCGTCACCGCCTTGGCAGCCAACGCAGCCGCCAGTGGCAGCTTTGCCCAAGCCACCAACGACGTTGGCTCTGTTGGCTATTGCGGCCCCTGGCCGCCCACCCCAACACATCGTTTGATCTTTACCCTGCATGCACTGAACCAGACCTTGAGCGGCGAGGCGTGTGGCAGCCAGCTTCT